>NZ_JBNNMG010000007.1:0-156055 GCF_050272555.1 Lysinibacillus sp. NPDC047702
AATCATGAACGGATAAAAATAAAACTCAACGGAAAAAGTCCAGTTGAGTTTCGAAAGGTTTCTTAAAAAGTTCAAACTTTTGGGGTCAGATCACTAATCCCCAAGGAGTCACTCAGTCTACACTCCAATCAACCACTGCTCATTCTTATGGTATATAGTGAACAATAAAACTAAGCCTTAGTATTAACTATTATTGTGCAAAAATGAGGGTCAGTAACCACACTTTTGACATGAAGAAAATATACAAAGTTTCACACTATTCTTAATTGGAGTGTAAAACTACTCGACTTCTGTAGGATAAAGAGACAGACGAGAAACTGAGGCCAACATGATGTTGATCACAAAAGTCTTTGTTGATGTCGCTACGCTTTCGAACCGATAACTTATCACAGGACGTGACGCACTTAACCTTCGTTCCTTTAGCTCGTCGCTTGCCCACAAAAAGCTTTATTCTTGCAAAAGCGAAGCGTCAGCGACAAAGTAGCTTGGAACCGAAATCCCTTCATTTTAACGCAATATTCACTAAAATTCACTTGACCATTTTGATTTATTACTTACCTATTTCTGAATTTTTTGAACAGCACTACAAATCGCAAATTTTACATGCTCATATGTGAGACCGCCTTGAATAAATGCTGTGTATGGCGGACGAATTGGACCGTCTGCTGTAAGCTCGATACTCGATCCCTGAATAAAGGTACCGGCCGCCATTATGACATCATCCTCATAGCCCGGCATATAGGCTGGCTCTGGTGCATAATGGGCATTTATTGGTGAGTTCGCTTGAATTTCACGACAAAAGGCAATCATTTGTTCAGCCGTTTGGAATGAAACAGATTGAATTAAATCAGTACGTTTTACATCGTAGCTTGGTGATGTAGACATACCGATTTCTTCTAGCATTGCAGCTGTAAAAACTGCACCTTTTAGAGCTTGTGATACAACATGTGGCGCTAGGAAAAAGCCCTGATAAAAATCGCCAAGCGTATTTAATGTTGCACCTGCTTCAGCACCAATACCTGGTGACGTCATACGATAGGCACATTTTTCAACTAAATCAGCACGACCAGCAATATAGCCACCAATTTTCGCTAAGCCTCCCCCTGGATTTTTAATCAGAGAGCCTGCCATTAAATCTGCCCCTATCTCTGTCGGTTCCTGAGCCTCTACAAATTCTCCATAG
Organism: Lysinibacillus sp. NPDC047702; assembly: GCF_050272555.1. NCBI lineage: Bacteria > Bacillati > Bacillota > Bacilli > Caryophanales > Bacillaceae > Lysinibacillus > Lysinibacillus sp. NPDC047702. The sequence continues at coordinate 1,184 of NZ_JBNNMG010000007.1, forward strand.
CAATTGTCGACAAAGATGATAGCCAGTGGTGCTAATTCACGGATTTTCACGCACATATCAGCAATTTCTGTAATAGTAAAAGATGGACGTGTTGCATAGCCCTTTGATCGTTGAATAGCAATCATTTTTGTATTCTCTGTAATAGCGGCCTCTACACCATCCCAATCAATCATTTGATTATCCATTAAATCCACATGACGATAACCGATTTTATAATCCTTTAATGAGCCAGTATCCTTGTCACCGCCATCTACTATGGATTGTAATGTATCGTATGGTTGCCCTGAAATATACAGCAATTCATCACCCGGTCGTAACACACCGAATAAACTAAGTGTAATAGCATGTGTCCCCGAAATTATCTGTGGACGTACAATGGCAGCCTCCGCTCCGAAAACCTCTGCATAAACACGCTCTAAATTATCACGTCCCTCATCATCATAGCCATATCCATTAGAAGGGTGTAAATGATAGTCACTCACTTGATGTTTCCTAAAAGCTGCAAGCACCTTTTGTTGATTAAAGAACGCCATATCGTCTACCTTCCTATGAAAGGGGCGAACCTTGTCCTCTATTTTGGAAGCTAACGCTAACGTTTCTTCTGTTAAATTCGTTGTAAAAGTCATTCGTTCTTCTCCATTCACATTTATTCAATCACGGGCACATATACCCACAAATTGAAGTTTTCACTTAACTCCTATCCCATCTTAACAATTTGTAGATGTGTCTGCAAAACTTGCCTATTGTTTCTACTCGTAATATGCGCTAAGCTAATGTGCGGACTTCTTTCATTATTTCCGATATTTTGACTACAAAATTCATAGATTCTGTTACATTTAATAGAATTCTTTAACGTTAATGAGAAAGTACAATATTTTTCAGAAGGGGTGAAGGGATGGCTTGGGAGGTTTTTAGTATTATCGGAACAATTGCCTTTGCTATTTCTGGGGCAATTATCGCCATGGAGGAAGAATACGATTTATTCGGTGTTTATATACTCGGTATTGTCACTGCCTTTGGTGGTGGGGCAATTCGTAACTTGCTTATTGGCCTTCCTGTTACAACGTTATGGGGACAGGATATGATGTTTCAAATTGCGCTTGCGGCGATTACTATATTTTTTATTTTCCCACATCATCTAATTCAGCATTGGCATCGCTGGGGAAACTTCACAGATGCAATTGGCTTATCTGCATTTGCTATTCAAGGTGCCCTCTATGCGGTAAAGCTCGATATGCCAATTAGTGCGGTTATTGTAGCTGCTGTCTTAACTGGTTCAGGAGGCGGGATTGTTCGGGATCTATTAGCAAGACGCAAGCCTCTCGTATTACGTGATGAAATTTATGGTGTTTGGGCAGCTCTTGCAGGACTTGTGATTGGTTTAGAAGTTTTAACAGGCGACCTCTTTTTATATGGATTATTTGGAATAATTACAGTGCTAAGAGTTCTTTCCTATATGAAGAAATGGCGTTTGCCTTTACGAAAGCTGAATCGAGCATAACCATTTTATGAATAGTAACAAGCCCAAATAGTTCGATTAAATGGGCTTGTTATACTTTTTGCTGCTGCCAAGAAATGCCTCAAGCAAATATTTTTTCAACCATCAGCATTTATAAATAGAAAGTGTGCTTCATTCATTCGTTTCTACTAGCACTACAGATTCCTCAAGTGTAGCCATGTTTTTAATCATGGAGCATGCTGCCTCTAAAATTGGAAAGGCTAAAGCTGCACCAGAGCCTTCTCCTAAACGCATATTCATATGTAGCATTGGTTCTACCCCTAGCAACTTGGCTGCTATTTTTGCACCTGGTTCTTCTGAGGCATGGGAAGGAATGATGTAGTCCTTTACTTTTGGCTCAAGCTCAAATGCTATGAGGGCAGCAATCGTAGAAATAAAGCCATCAATAACAACAGGCTTGCGATTTGCAGCCGCAGCAAGTACAATTCCAGCCATAGCACCTATTTCTAGGCCACCAACTTTTGCAAGAATATCAATAGCATCGTGGCGATTGGGCTTGTTTAATGCAATAGCATGTTGAATAACCTTCACCTTATGCGCAATTCCCCCCGCTCCCACACCAGCGCCCATTCCTGTTACTACATTTGGATGACAGGCATGAAGCACGGATAGGATAGCTGCACTTGGGGTAGTATTCCCAATACCCATTTCTCCAGTTCCAAGAATATCCACTCCATTTTTAATTTCGCTCGTTGCGACTTCAATTCCTACTTCGATGGATTGAATAGCTTCCTCTCTTGACATAGCTGGACCCTTTGCCATATTGTCTGTTCCATATTTGATTTTCTTTAGAATGACTCCAGCATCAAGTGGTAAATCTTCTTTTACACCAACGTCGACCGTTACAATTTTGGCATTGGTTATGCTGGCGATTGCACAAACACCCGTTAGCCCTTTTGGAAAATTCATTGTTTGTAAAAAGGTTACCTTTTGTGGATTGGAAGTAACATCCTCCTCACAAACACCGTGATCTGCTGCACAGACAATAATTGCCTTGCTCTCAATTTTAGGAAATAATTTTCCTGTAATACCAGCAAGCTGTACAGCAAGATTCTCCAATTTCCCCAAGCTTCCAGGTGGCTTGCTCAGAGAGTCTATATATTCCCTAGCTTTCTCCATCATACGGCTATCCGCATTTTGAATTTTTTTAATCGTTTGCTGTAATAATTGCATGAAACTATTCCCCTTTCTATCTTTCGAGACAATATAAAAAGCCTGCAGTTTATTCATCACAAATAAACTACAGACTTTTCCATCGTCTATATAATCGAAGCAATTAGGCAGGTCTCCTGGCTTAATTTCAACATTTCATAGAACCTTCCCAGCACCATGCTAGTGGCATTCTCTATGAAACTCCTTTTTACAGTGGCGGGACCGCTAAAGACTCTCACTTTATTCCCTATTCTCCCATAATGGGCACCCAATGCTATTATGCAATTACTTTAAATTTACTGTAAAGATTTCTTGCTGTCAATATGACGCCTTTAAAGTTCTTTCTCATCGATTTCACTAATAAAGGTCGCACCAAGCAATAGAATGGCTCCTATTATTTGTATCACAGTCATTTTTTCTCCTATAATCACCGTTGAGATAACCAATGACGTTAGAGGGTCAATATAGCTTAGAATGGCTATACTTTGCCCCTTTAATTGACTCATTCCCAAAAAGAAAAGATAGAAGCCTATACCAGCATGGACAATACCCAATGCTATAAGTAAACTAATGGATTTTATATCGATATGCATGATTTGGAATCCATTTGTTCCAGAAAGATAAAGTGCCAGAAATAACGCTGCTAAAGAAAGCTGCACAATTGTGTTAGCAGGCTCTTTAAGTCCATGAATATACTTGTTGACAAAGGTTACGAATGTATAGAAACATGCTGCAATAAGCCCATACACTATACCGATATCCTGCCCATTTTCTCCTGCAGCTTGGCTATGGACAATAAAGAATAATCCAACCAGCGCCACACAGACATAGAAAATTTTTCTTAGATACAGTTTTTCCTTTAATATAATCGGTGATAAACAAATCACTAAAACTGGCGCAAAATAATAACTAAGCGCTGCATTTGCAATGGTTGTTTCTTTGTATGCTTGAAAAAGAAAAATCCAATTCCCACATAATGCTACACTAGATAGTAGCAATGGCCATATATTAGGCAGAATAGATGCTTTCGTTATTTTTTCTTTCTTTGCGATGAAAATTACCAATAAAAAGCAAGAGCCAATGACACTCATCCAGAATGCAATTTCACTGGATGGTAGCTGTATATATTTTGCAAAAACACCGACAGCTCCAAAGATAATCATAGATAAAACAAATGCAAATTTTCCGCTCACTTCTGATTCCTACTTTCTACTTATATAGTTTTTAGCCTATACAGTAGAATCTATTGAAAGAAGAGCAAGCTAGTGTGGAATGCCTTAAACAGTAGATTCTACTGTAAAGACATTGTTGGAGGTGCTATTGATCGGAACATATTACTCATCCCATCCTTTCTATGTTCAACCGGACATTCTATAGTTATTTTACCGAAACCCACGTACTATTTAAATAGTTCGATATTTGGCGGGTGTCATCCCAACATATTTTTTAAATACTTTACTAAAATACTCTTCATTACTATAGCCCACTAACGAAGCAATTTCATTATTTCTTTTATTACTATGAACTAGTAGCTGCTTTGCCTTGTCAATTCTAAGCTCATTTAACAGGTGGATGAAATTTTTATCAATGCTTTTTTTAATTAATATACTTAAATTTGCTTGGCTTTTGTTAAATATGCCTGATAAATAATTCAAATCTAACTGTGGATCATCAAAATGTGTATAAATATAATCGACTATTTTTTTCCCTAAATCATCCCTATTGCCATGTAAATTAAGTATTTTATCTACGAGCGGCTCTATATAGCTATTTACTATTATTGATAAATTGTCTTCTTTAATCATTTGATGGTGAATACTAATAATTTTTTGGGCACTGTTATACGTTTCAAAGCAATTGAAATGAATGCTATATTGTAATAAGAACGTAATCATGAATTCTAATCTTTGCTGAAAATCAATGTTTGTATTTTGTAAAACCCCTATAAATTCTTGTAATTTTAACTCATCCGTAAGAATTTGATTATCAAAAATGGATTTTCTTTTGTTTAGCACAGTGCCGCTTGTATTTAGATGCTTCTTCAGCAGTAACTCTAGCACGGCTTGATTTACATCATGTAAGTCTTTTCTTTGCAGAACGATATGATGATCCTGACTATACGACAAAACAAAATCGGTATTCATAATCTCAATGTGCTCCCCAAAAATATTAAAATAAAATAGCTCATGAGCGTGTGGAATTCCTATATTTTTTGTTTGATTGATGCTGATAACAAAGTATTCAAATGAATAGATATTACTATCCGTCATTTGTTGATCAAAGGCCAATATTAAATTTAATAATTGATTATATTTGATAGCATAATCTACTTGTCTCTTCATGCTCAATGCTTCCATCGTTTGTGAAAGCTTTAGCTTTAGATTTTTATAATCAATTGGCTTTAAAATATAATCCTCTGCCCCAATTTGAATAGCACTTTGCAAATATTGAAAGTCATCATAGCCAGATAGAAAAATCACCTTAAATTGATGGAACTTTTTTAGCTCCCATACAGCCTCTATTCCACTCATACCAGGTAAATTAATATCCGATAAAACGATGTCAGGGGAAATATCCTTAGCTGCCAGTAACATGTCTTCCCCAGTTGCATAAGAAAAGACATGTAGGGATTCAGTAAAATTTCTGTTGATAAAAAAGCTTAGTCCCTCTCTAATAAAGTTCTCATCCTCTACTATAAATATATTCATAGAGCTCACCTCACCGTTAGAAGACATTATTTCTTATATGGTAATAGAATTCTCGACACAAAATATTTTTGTTCGTTAACTAGAACTGTAACACCATATGCTTCTCCATATTTTATCTTTAATCGTCTATTTACATTTTTCAATCCAATGCTGCCCTCATGATTTTCTTCATTTATTTTTTCATTTAGCATCGCTATTTGAGCAATGTCCCTATATTCGCTATTGTTATAAATATCAATTACGACATCATTTATTTTTCGATAAATATCAATATTTATCGATATAGACTCTTTATAGCTGTAACCATGCTTAAAAATATTTTCAACGATTGGCTGAAGTGTAAATTTTAGAATAGCATTTTGTAATAAATCATTATCTTCTATCTGAATATGAAATACTAAATAAGAAACTCTGATTTTCATAATATTAATGTATTCTTCAATAATCTCAAGCTCTTTTTCAATTGTTGTTTCCTTTTCACTATTGCCCGTGTTATATCTAAAAAGCTTTGCTAGTCCAACGCTTAAAGTAGAGATCTCCTCAACCTCATGAATCATAGCTAATTGATTGATATTGTCTAAGGTATTGTAAAGAAAATGTGGATTAATTTGGCTTTGTAAATTATTTAATTGTGCTTCATAGTTTTCTCGAACATAGTCTTTTTCCTTTTCTACCATATAAGCAATTGTCTGATTTAATTCTTGATTGGCGATATTCAACTCATCATTAATCCAAGCAGACTTCTTCTCAATATCTTCAATATGATAAACTGCTTTTCTATAAGAGGTAATACGCTCAATAAGCATTTGCAAAGTCGTACTAATTTTATTGGAATATAAAAATGTGATAATAGTTAGCAGTAAAGTGGAGGCAATTGCAAAGGCCATTAAATCCTCCTTTTTATTATTCAGCTCTTTAAAAATGGAATCAGATGTAGCAATAACAACATAGTAACAATTATTAAAGGGATCAAATGAATACATCAGAATTCGTTCTACATTCAAATAATCAATTTTATAGTAATTGGTTTTCTTGGGCTCTAATTTACGAAAATACTCCTCATGCTCTGATATATGGGAATTCGTGCTGAATCTAATATCCTTCTGCTCAGTTAATAACAGGAAATCAGAGTAGCTGCCCCAAATTGAATTTAACACTTCATGATATACCTTTGTGCTTGCTTGATTATTCTCAAAAGACGAATTAAAATAATGAATTTTTTTCAATACCTCTAGTCTTGTTTCTATTAAAAGCTTCTTTTGATATTCTCCAACATTATTTATATAAATCACTGTCATCATAAAATAGGGCAAAATAAATACAATGAGGGTAAGAATAAGATATTTATATTTTAACGATAAATACATTATTCTCACCCCTGTCTAGTTTCTTAGGATTGTTCCTCTTCCCAGATCGATTGGCCGCTAGATACACCACCATCAATAACTATTTCACTACCCGTAATATAGGATGCTTCCTCGCTCCCTAAATAATAGACTAATGAGGCGATTTCCTCTGGACGTCCTAATCTTTTTAATGGTACATACTTTGCCTGATCCTGTGGCGTTTTATTTGATTTTTGTGCCGCATACTCAATCATTTGTGTTTGAATATATCCTGGATGAATGGAATTCACTCTTACATATGGTGAAAATTCCATTGCTGCGTTTTTTGTAAGTGTTCGTATGGCACCTTTAGTTGCTCCATATATCCCTAGACCTTTTGCACCAAAAAAGGCGGCATTGGAGGAAGCATTAATAATCGAGCCATTTTCCTGTTTATACATAATAGGTGCAATATATTTTAAAGCTAAAAAGCTACCCTTCACATTAATATCAAACATAGCCTGAAACTCTTTATCTGTAGTTGTAGCTATATCATTCATGACAAATATCCCAGCGTTATTAAACAATACATCAATTCGATAGTCTTTGTCATGTATATATCTTTGTAATGATTTCCAGTTACTCTCTTTTGTAACATCTAATTCTATAAAATCAACTTGAGCACCATAAATATTACTTAGCCTGCTACTTTCCTCTACATTAATATCACATGCGAGGATATGAAAGCCCTCCTGATAAAATTTATCGAGAGTGGCTCTGCCAATACCAGCAGTAGCTCCCGTAATTAGAATACGCTTTGTCATAAATACCTCCATCAATAATCTTTATTTCGCAATCCAGCCTCCGTCAATAACTAGCTCACTGCCTGTCACAAAATTTGCTTCATCACTCGCTAAATATAAAACGCCATAGGCTACATCCTGAGGTTTTCCGAGCAATGGCAATGGCGTTACTTCCTTCATCCATTTCGCTTTTTCGCTATTCTCAAAAAGATCTCGTGTCATCTCTGTTTCAATCATGCCAGGATGCACAGAATTCACGCGGATATTGTATTCTGCTAAATCCATTGCCGCTGCCTTTGTTAAGCTTCTGACAGCTCCCTTTGAGGCATGATAGGAAACATAGCCTTTTTCACCGATAATTCCATAGACAGAAGAGATATTAATAATACTTCCTGCTTGCTGCTTCATCATGTGCTCTGCGCATTTTCGAACGCCTAAAAAAGTACCTGTCGCATTAATGGTCATAACCTTATTCCAACCCTCTAAATCCTCATGTATCACTGAGCTTCGAGAAGGGATGCCCGCATTATTCACTAAAATATCTAAGCTCCCAAATAATTGGATGGTCTTTTTGATAACAATCTCCCACTCTGTCTCAGAGGATACATCATGTTTATGCACGAAAAGATTATCATTTCCTGTGTGCCGTTTCCTCAAAAGCTCTAATGCCTCTTCATTAATATCTGTTGCAACCACTTTCGCTCCCTCTTGTAAGAACAATTCAGCCTCTGCCAGCCCTTGTCCATTTCCCGCACCTGTAATAATTGCTACTTTATTGTGTAAGCGCATTTTATTCATCCTCTCTATTTCTGAATCTTCGAACGTCCATAAAAATCGATCATAACAGCGACAATAATAATGGCGCCTTTAAAAATAGATTGCCAATAAGTACTGATAGAAAGACTATCAAAAACATTTGAAATCATAATTAAAATACTTCCACCAATAAATGTTCGCCAAATTGCACCCTGTCCACCTGAAAGTGAGGTACCACCAATAACGACAGCTGCTATTACATCCAAAACAATTGATTCCCCTATATTTGCCTGACCCTGTGCAAGTCGGGAAGATAAAATGATACCGCTCATGGATGCACATAGACCACAGATGATGTAGGTGCTAATGATTAGTCGATTTGTCTTTAATCCTGCTAATCTACTAGCCTCACTGTTGCCTCCTACTGCATATAATGCCTTACCATATAGTGTGTAAGAGAGAATTGTTCCTAGCGTAATAAAAATAACAGCTAGAATAATGACAGAAACGGGAATTGGTCCTATATAATGAGAACCGAAAAATTTATAGGCTGGGTCCTTCACAAAAAATGGCTGTGCCTTCGAATATACTAATGCAAAGCCAGTGAAAATAGAGCCTGTACCCAGTGTTGCTACAAAAGGAGGTACCTTTAAATAAGTGATTAAAACACCGTTTAACAAACCAGCAATAAGACCAACCGATAAGCCGACAATCACTGCTACAAAAATAGATGTGCTATCTACTAAGCTTGCAGAAACAACAGCCGTTGCAGCATATAATCCTCCGATAGACATATCTAAACCGCCAGTGATCATAACATAGGTCATTCCAGCAGCCATTATGCCAATAATCGCTAATTGACTTAGCATATTTAATATATTAGTAGGATTTAAAAACCCATTGTAAACAATTGAGGAGATAATAATCAGCACAACAAATGCGAAAACTACTCCATACCTAAACCCTATATTTTTAATGTTCCCAAAATTCAGACTTCTATTTCTGGAAGAAGTCAATTTCTGTTCTTCAGATAGTTTATTCATCATGCCTGGTGACTCCCTTCCAAAAACGTTGATTCAACGATTTTATTGACACTAATGTCCTTGCCCTTTAGCTCACTTACAATTTCTCCTTTAGAAATAACAAGTACACGATTGCTGACAGCAACCACCTCTTCTAGCTCTGAGGAAATAATAATGATACTCATACCTTGCATCGCTAACTCCTTTAATTTACGTAACACATCTAACTTAACACCAACATCGATCCCTCTAGTAGGTTCATCTACTATTAAAACCTTCGGATTAACACTTGTAACCTTTGACAATAAAACCTTCTGCTGATTTCCTCCCGATAAATTTTTAACAATGGAATTAATGGGTCTTGTTAGCTTAAACTCCTGTATATATTGTTGAGCAAGTTTTTTTGATTTTTTAGTAGATAAAAAGCCATAGGAACCAATGCGCTTTAAATCAATTAGATTAATGTTTTCATGTACCTCAAAGCCTAAATGAAGTCCTGTTTTTTTCCGGTCCTCTGGGGCTAATACGATTCCATTTCCAATTGCTTGTCTAGGCGTAGAAGGTATTTTAACTGACTCCCCCTGTATTTTAAGCGTTCCTTTACAATTTTCGCCTAGTCCATAAAGCGTGTTAGCAATTGCGCTTCTGCCCGAGCCCACTAATCCACCCAAGCCTAAAATTTCTCCTCGCTTTAACGTAAAGGATATATTTTTTAAAAAGTGGAAGCTCTCCAAATTTTCAACCTCTAATACAATCTCCTCTGAAGGAATTTGATTTGGATACTCCTGCACTAAAATTTCTTTAAAATCGCTGTCGATTTCCTCTCCAAGCATAGCATGTACAATTTTTTGCTTTGTCCATCCCTCTATGCTGCTATGCTCCGTAACTACACCACTCTTTAACACTGTAAATGAATCACAGATTTTCATGATTTCATCCAGATGATGACTAACGTAAAGGATTGTGATTCCTCTTTTCTTCAATTCCATTAGAGCCTCTAATAAAGCCTCCCTCTCATTCTGTGCTAAGGAGGATGTAGGCTCATCCAAAATTAATATTTTGGAATCTAAATTTAAACATCTCATTATTTCAAGAATCTGCTGATCAGCTACAGATAAATCAATTGCATAAGAATTCGGTGAAATACGGGTATTTAAAAGTTTGCTCAATTCATAAAATCGTTCTAACCGTTTTTTTCGATTGACCAAAATAGACTTACCTTCCTTAAAGCCAAGAAATACATTATCTAAGGCTGTCATATTCGGTATGATGGTTAATTCCTGAAATATTGTTGCAATGCCAGCCTCTCTAGAGCTATGTGGATCGCCGTAATGTAATTCATTTTGGTCAATAAAAATATTGCCTTCTGTAGGCTTAATTCTGCCCGAAAGCATGCCAATAAGTGTTGATTTACCAGAGCCATTTTGCCCAATAAAGGCGTGGCAGTGACCTTTTGATATTGTTATATGAATGCCTTGATTAGCAAAAAACTCACCATATTTTTTTGATAAATTAGTGATATTGATGATAGGTGCTGCCTTTGTCATAGGATCACTCCCCTCCTGATAAAGCAAGCACACGAGGTAATAGAAAATGCCCGTGAACTTGCCCTATATTTTTATAATGGCTCAATCTAATATTCTGGTAACCCTTTTGTCTCAAAATCTGCGATATTATTTTTATTTACATAAGGTGTACCTGGTAAAATATCCTCTTGTGTTAAATCATAAAAGGATTGATAATCCTTCCCTTCAAAATGATTTTTAATCGCTTCCATTCCTTTTTGTACCTCTTCTTTTGGAAGCATAATAACTGTTTGTTCAATATCACCGTTTCGAACTGCTTCAAAGGACCACTCGTCCCCACCGAAATCATAAATTTTTACTTTTCCTTTTTTACCAGCAGCATTCACAGCCTCTACAACTCCTGCTGACATTCCTGAATAGTTTGAAAAAATCACCTTCAAGTCAGGATGAGCCTGTAATGCGTTTTGTGTAACTTGGAACGCTTGATTGGCTGTGTAATCTGTTGAATATGGACCAATGATTTGCCATTTATCATTATTGGCTATTTCAAGCTCCATGCCTTTTATATTGTTTAAATAGGGTGTACCAGTGGACGGCCCACCAATAATGGCAATTTTCCCGCCATCTGGATTGTTTGCAACAATATCTTTGTAAATATCCTGATAAACATTTACACCTTGTCCACCTACAAACGTAAGTGTTCCCTCAGCAGCATCATCCACTGCTCCGCACAATTCAATATTAATGGCTGAAACGGCAATATTTGCTGGAAGAACTGAGCTTTGAACCATATCACAAAGCTGATTGCCATCCACCGCTTCTATTAAAAAAGCGTCAAACTTTTTTTGTGCTACTGCATTTTGAAGCTGATTTAGCTGTTTAAGCGGATCAAAGCCGCCATCAAATATTTCTATTTTCCAACCGTATTCCTTTGCTACTTTTTCAGCTTCTTTAATGCCTGTTTGTAAATAATTATTACTGGCACCTGCAGAGAAAAAGGCTACCGTTTTCTGATCATCAGATGATTGCTTGTCATCCGAGCTGCCTGAATCATCCGTACTACTACATGCTGCCAAAATGACAGCAAAAACTAACAAACAAACTGTTAACCATTTCTTCATGTCATACACCTCTTACATATTATATTTTTGATATACATCATTTCTTCGTTTTCTATCATGGAAAGTAGTAGCTACACCACTTTTTCTTTTGTCATATAACGTGTCTATCTCTAGTATAGAGGTAATAACCTCAAAATCGCTTGTAGTACATTCTTCCATTATTCCGTTAGATGTCCATGGAAGCTCACATGGCGATAAATTGGCAGAGTTGCCAAAGCCAGTTTCGATAACGCCATCCACCTCCCCAATAATAGGAGAATGAATAACGTATAACTGATTTTCAATACACCTTGCTTCTGCACAATGACGAACACGCCAAAAACCATGCTCAGTAAATGTATAGGAAGGACAGAAAATGATATCCGCTCCTTGTCTACTATAAATTGTCGCTATTTCAGGAATTTCAATTTCATAGCAAATAGCTACACCAATCCTTACCGGACCAATATCAAATGTCTCAAGGATATCGCCTTCTTTTGTATCCCAATCCGATTCCGCTGGGAAAATATGCGTTTTTCTATGCTTAGCATAATTACCTTTTCCATCAAAAATATAAGCTGTATTGAAGGTATCTGGTCCTTCCTGCTCAAGCGTGGAGCCAGCAATAATTACTTGATTTCTAGCTTTAGATAACGTATTAAACAGCTCAATATAATCATTTAAAAAATTAGCAAGCTTACTATTATCTTGACTTGTAAATGTGTGATAGTCCCCATAGGTTGTCAGTAGACCAATCGTTACTAGCTCCGGGAATAAAACATAATCACTATCTAAAGGAATATCTTTAAAAATACGTTGGACCGTATTGGCAAAATCCTCAAAGGATGAATAGCTTTCAAATTTAAATTGAACATTCGAAACCTTTACTTGCATGGATGTATTTCCTCCTTTTTAAACTATTAATTAGTATTTTCCTCATATGCCGAGCAAATATTTTCAAGTGTTGTGAACCAAGCTCCTTTCTCTTCCATATATTGAATTAGCTTTTCCAGCATTTGAATATTATGTGCTCGTCCTATTGTTTGAGGATGAACGGTTAAAATATAACAGGCCCCCTCTAAATGATCGACTGCATAATCAAAAATAGATTTCCAGCGCTCATATACTTCTGTGTTTGAGCGAAGGCCCTCTCCTCCTCCAATCACATATTCTTGGGTTGGAAAATCATCTAAATACCATGAAACGGGAATTTCAATAACATGACTTGGTGGGCCAAAAGTATTGCCATTGTCAAAATCGACATTTACTTCTCTTGGGCGATATGGATGTAGATCATTTCCCATTAAGCTACTATCATATTTAAAATTATATTTTTCTAATAGCTTTAATGTATTTGGGCTGTAATCCCATGCTGGTGAACGATAGCCCACCGGTTCAACCCCAACTCGCTTTAAAGCCTCTAATCCCTTTAACATTATGGATTCCTCTTGCTCATAGCTCATATCTGTTGGATTTTCATGCGCGTAGCCGTGATGGCATATTTCATGTCCAGCTTTAATAATATTTTTAACAGTTTCCGTATGTGTGTCTATCGTATGTCCTGGAATACAAAATGTTGTTGCAATATTATATTTCTCAAATAAATTCAATAATCTTGGCACACCGACCTCTGCTCCAAACTCACCTCTTGCTAAATAGGCTGGAGATGTTCGCCCAAACGTGCCATACCATACAGATGCTGCATCAAAATCTACACCAATGTTTACTGCAACTTTCTTTCCCTCAGGAATTTTCACTCTACCAGTACTTTGCATATCAATTCCTCCTTCGTTTAATTACAACAAAAATATACATAATTCTGACTATTTTTAAAAATGCAAAAAATTAAAAAGCAGCTATTTTTTAAATAAACACAGAAAATAGCTGCTTTTTACATTAATCTTCTCATTGGTAGTTTTTATGTATTTCAATAAGATATACGATGATGATCGCTTTCATCGTGTATCTTTCTAATCTGAAATTTTATAATAGCTATAGCGGTTATTCCCTATCTTTTCAAGCTTCAATGCTTTTACAATACGGTAGGCAATATACTTGCTTGGTATATTGAATTCTTGGCATAAGGTGTTTGTGGTAATATAGCTGTCCCGTAAAAGACGGTAATCCTGTAATGATTGTAGAAATGCCTCATTATTTTCTACACCACAGCTTCGACAAAACCAGGAGCCATGTCTATAAAACATGCTCTTCTCATAGGCACACATTGGACATAGAACCCCAGATCTCCACTCATCTTTCGTTAATTTCTGTTCCCATAATTTATCTTGACGTATAATTGTTAAATGGTTTAGCAACCTTCGAAAATCACTGGTTGCTAAAGAATGTTGGTCAAAATATTGCTGCTGTTGTCTTAAGAAATAAGGTAAACCTACACTATGCATAATTGGACACTCCTTACTTAATTGACCAATTACGGTAGATTGATTTGCAATTACCATCACTTTCACAATTGGAAGTTCTATATTTAGTTGCTTTAACAAGATTTGAAAATAACACTGATGTCGAAATAGTTGGTCCACTGGATAGATAATACTGTCTATTTTTCCATCCAAAGTTGTTCGAATGCATTGTCTCTTTACATCATCAAAGTCAAGTCGTCCTAAAATATTTTTAATTTCGATTAAGCATAGAAAATGTGGTGTCACGAATAGCGTATCGATTTGATGTGTAAAACCTGAATCATTGACAAAACAATAATCATGGAATATATGATAGGGGAAAGTGAAGTTCATTTCTTGCAAAAGTCGATCAACTCGGAGCTCACCTTGAAAACCTGCACTCAATTTTCGATGTAGCTCTTGAAAATACGGATAATTTGGGGATGTTTTTGGGAGTCTTCGTAATATTGCTTCAAGCTTTAATAATTTATGAGGCTTTTTTCGCTGGATTGTTTGCAATTTATCACCACCTTTCTTGTACTTATCATATTAGTTAGACTGAATTGCGTTCAATCATGTATTTTTCTCTTGCTATCAAGCACAAGCAGCCTTCTATCTAGCATAAATACTAATTAATCCTGCACAGATTTCCCTCTATTCAGCAACCCCCCAATCAAAACATAAATTTCCACTTGTATTTGACAAAATAAAAAGCCCTCGCATACAACACGAAGGCTTCAAAATCACTATTATTTAAATTCTAACTCGCCATCATAAGCAAGCATGCCGCCTTCAAGGTTTGTCACATCAAAGCCCTGAGCTTCTAAGTATGAGCAAGCATTTGCTGAACGACCGCCAGCCTTGCAAACAATAATATATGGCTTCGTTGCATCTAATTCCTCTAAACGTTCTGGAATTGTTCCAAGTGCTATATGCTGAGCACCAGGAATCATACCTTGCGCTACCTCATCATCCTCACGAACATCAATAATGTAAAGATCTTCATTAGCGTCTAATAGTTCTAATAATTGCGTTGTATCCATTGATTTCATAAAAGTTTGTCCTCCAAAATATCAATTTCCTATTACATTATAGCCCGAAGGCAAAAAAACAGCTAGTGTCATGAACACTAACTGTTTTCATATCGTATTTACAAGCTTTTATTGCTCTGTTTCTAAAAAATCTACTTGCTTTACAGGAACGAATGTAGAAATAGCGTGTTTGTAAATAAGATGTTGCTTACTTTCAGCATCAATTAACAACACAGTAAAATTATCATAAGATTTTACAGTTCCTTTTAATTGAAAGCCGTTTAATAGAAACACAGTTACAAATACACTGTTTTTACGTAGATGGTTCAAGAACGTATCTTGCAAATTAATAGACTTCATCAAATGTGCCTCCCTACTCTCTTTCTACCTCTTCATTCCTATAGTAGCATGTTCTACCATTTTAGCAATTAGTAATTTTTAGAAATTCCCCATTCTGTAATGTGGAAGTTTTAAATTTGTTCACCATTTGAAATAAAATAGATATCCATTTTATTACGGAAATAAGTTAATTGTCTTTTGGCATAGCGACGAGAATTTTGCTTTAAGCTATCAAGCGCTACATCGAGTGAACATTTGCCATCCAAATAATCATACAATTCCTTATAGCCAATCGCTTGAATGGACTGTACACCTCGAATATTTTGCTGCCATAAGCCTTTTACTTCCTCTAACAGACCTTTGTCCATCATCACATCAACACGGTGGTTAATTCGATCATATAGCTCTTCCCGAGACATATTTTGACCAAGGCCTAAAATAACATGGTTATAGAGAGGAATCTCACCACGATTTTGTGTCTCGGAAGCCTTAGAAACACCATTAAGCTCAATCATCTCTATTGCACGTATTACACGACGGGTATTATTGGGATGAATGGACTCCGCTGTTTGTGGGTCAAGTTTCTTGAGCTTCGCATGCATCGCATCAGGTCCTAATTTTTCTAGCTCTTCATAATAAGCCTTTCGTGCCACCTCATCTACCTGCTCCTCTGTAAATTGAAAATCATAGAGCACTGCCTGCACATATAAACCAGAGCCTCCTACAATAATAGGTAGCTTCCCCTGTGCCCGAATTTCTGCAATTTTCGCTCGCACCAATCTTTGATAGTCTGCTACTGAAAAAGCTTCCGTTGGCTCCTTAAAGCTAAGTAAATGATGTGGCACACCCTCCATCTCTTCCTCGGTAATTTTAGCCGTACCAATATCCAAGCCTTGATAGACCTGCATGGAGTCACCGTTTATAATTTCACCATTATACTTTTTTGCCAGCTCAATACTTAATGCTGTTTTACCTGAAGCAGTTGGACCAACAATTGCGATGACCTCTGCCTGCCTTATTTTATCTTGTATCATATTTTTCTAACCACCGTAATAAAACTTGATAGACTGCTTCTTGGTTATCCTCGTTCAAAATTTCATGGCGCTTATCCTCAAATAGATAGACTGTCACATCCTGCAAGCCTGCTGCAGTGAATTGCTCAGCAACAGCATAAATTCCCTGTCCTTGATCTCCTACTGGATCCTTGCTACCACTTATCATAAGAATAGGAAGATCTTTTCTTACGTTAGCAATTTCTTTTTTTCGATTTAAGGTCATAAAACCTGTTGTTAAATCTACAAAAAATTGATTTGTCGGGATAAAACCGCAATATGGATCATCTATATATTTTTGCACCTCGTTTTCAACAGAGCATAACCAATCATACGCAGTCTTCGAATTTGGAAACTGCTTATTAAAGCTCCCAAAGCTCAGTTTATTTAATAGCTTACTTTCTGTCTCTTTTCCAAGCTGCTTTGCTAAAGTTCTCGCTACCATATTTCCCATCGTATGCAAGGTTGTTACATGCCCTGTTCCACATAGAATTACCCTATCAACATGGTGACTGTACAGTTGCATATATCTTCTCGTAATAAATGATCCCATACTGTGTCCAAATAGGATGAAAGGGACATCTGCAAACTGTTCATGTAATGCTATGACAACTTCATGGGCATCCTCTACGACTCGATCAAATCCATTTTGTTCAGCAAAAAAGCCTAATGTACCATTATAGCCTGCCGTTTCGCCATGCCCTCGATGATCATGCATGGTCACTGCATACCCAGCTGCCGTTAGAGCGCTAGCAAACTTTATATAGCGCCCACTATGCTCCGCCATACCGTGTAAAATATGAATATGGCCAATACATGTACCTGTTGGCTGTAATGTACGCGTAAAGACAAAATGGCCGTCTGACATTTCAAAGTAACGTTCCATTTCCCTACACTCCTTCTTCCACAAAACTTGTTGCATCTAAAATGGCCTGCTCTAGATGTGCAATATACATGTTCTTTTGTGGTTCTGTATAATGTAAGCGTTGCTGCATCACTTGAATAACCTGTTGTTTATAACGTTTGACTGCATCAATATCAAAGTATAACAAGCCTGTACGACGAATAAAGAAATCACTTGGTGTGTATACCATCTCTGCCTCAATACCATAGAGAAGCATTGCATGAAGAGCAAGTGGCATCGTACTACCATGCTCATGTAAATATTTTACCTGATCAAACAATGCATCGACATTTGTGCCATATTTTTGAACAAGCATTTTTGCTTCATCATAGTTAAGCCCATACTGAACGCCTTCTCTTGCTTTATAGGCTGTATAATCTGGGAAATTAATCGCATTTATGCCCTTTGCACCGGAAAGTGATAATTCACGCGTTATACATGTACTTGCATGCTTGTATCTATGCGTTTTAACAATTTTATCAACAATTGTTTCTGCCATTTGACGATAGCCTGTTAATTTTCCACCGGCAATTGTCATGAGTCCACTTGGAGCCGTCCATATTTCATCCTTTCGAGAGATTTCAGATGGATTCTTTCCTTTTTCAAAAATAAGTGGGCGTATGCCTGCCCAGGAAGATTCAATTGTTTCTCTTGAGATATTTGCTGTTGGAAAAACAGTTTTAGCTGCTGCAATTAAATAATCAACATCCTCTAGTGTCGCAAAAGGATGTGCTAGGTCTCCCTCGTATTCTGTATCTGTCGTACCTACATAGGTTTTACCATCACGCGGAATAGCAAAGGCCATTCGACCATCCATGATATCGAAGTACACAGCTTGCTTTAACGGGAAATCCTTTTGATCCAGAACAATATGGACCCCTTTCGTGAGTCGTAATTGCTTTTTGTCTGCCACTTTATCCTTTTGACGGACTGCATCTACCCATGGCCCCGTTGCATTGACAATTTGTGCAGCATGTACTTCTATCGTTTTCCCTGTTACATGGTCCTTTACTTGCACACCTACAAGCTTTTTCTTATGATATAAAAATTCTGTCATCTCTGCATAATTCATGCATAATGCCCCATATTCCACTGCTTTTTTCAGTACCTCAATTGTTAGACGCGCATCATCTGTACGATATTCAACATAATAGCCTCCTCCAACCAGCTCATCTTGATTGAGTAAAGGCTCAAGAGCTGCCGTTTCCTGTGCACTTAGCATTGTTCTACGTTCATTCTTCTTGACACCTGCTAAGCGATCATAGACCTTCAAGGCCAATGATGTAGTTAAAGGTCCAAGTGAGCCTTTTTTATATAATGGTAGCAGCATCTTTTCAGGTGTTGTTACATGTACGGCATTATCGTATACAATTTCCCGTTCACGACCAACCTCTGCCACTACGCTTACATCAAATTGCTTTAAATATCGAAGTCCCCCATGAATAAGTTTTGTAGAACGACTAGATGTGCCAGCAGAAAAATCCTGCATCTCAATCAAAGCAACTGACAATCCTCTAGATGCAGCATCCAGTGCTATGCCTGCACCTGTAATACCACCACCAATGATTAAGACGTCAAAGCTATATTGTTCTAAAAAATGCATAATTTTAGGACGATGCTCAAATGAAAACATATCTTTTTCCCCCATCAGCTATGATTTAAATATTCTTGTAGCCGTTACAGCTCTTTGCCAGCCCTCATAAAGAGCTACTCCTGCTTCCGCATTCATTTTCGGCTGATACGTTTGCCCATGCATCCATAATGCAGATAATGCCTCTTGATTTGGCCAAAAATTCGTCGCAAGCCCTGCTAAATAAGCTGCTCCAAGTGCTGTTGATTCATTAAGCTTAGCTAGCTCCACCTTTAACTGCAAAATATCACTTTGGAACTGCATTAAAAATTCATTACTTACCGCTCCACCATCTACACGTAGCACCTCAATAGGCGTACCCGCATCTTGCTCCATTGCATCAAGCACATCTTTGGTCTGATAGGCAAGTGATTCCAGTGTTGCACGAATAAAGTGCTCCTTGGATGTTCCTCGTGTTAAACCAAAAACGGCTCCTCTTGCTTCGGTATCCCAGTAAGGAGTCCCTAAACCTACAAATGCAGGTACAACATACACACCATCCGTGTTTTCCACCTTACTCGCATAGGTCTCTGAATCCTCAGCTGTACGAATCATTCGCAAGCCGTCACGTAGCCATTGTATTGCTGAGCCTGCAACAAATACACTTCCTTCTAATGCATAGGTTACTTTACCATCAATTCCCCAAGCAATCGTTGTTAATAAACCATTATCTGATTTAACAGCCTGCTCGCCTGTATTTAATAGCATGAAACAACCTGTGCCATACGTGTTTTTAGCCATCCCCTTTGTGAAGCATGTTTGACCAAAAAGCGCTGCCTGCTGATCCCCTGCTATCCCCGCAATCGGAATTTCCTCACCAAAGAAAATACTCGGCGCAGTATGTGTATAAATCTCTGAGGAATTTTTTACATTTGGCAACATTGACATTGGAATATCTAACAATGTGCAAAGCTCTTCATCCCACTTCAAGTCATGGATATTGTAAAGCAAAGTGCGCGCTGCATTTGAATAATCTGTAATATGTGCCTTTCCTTTTGATAATCGCCAAACAATCCAAGAATCAATCGTACCAAATAATAAATCTCCGTTTTTTGCCATTGTCCGTGCGCCATCAACATGATCTAAAATCCATTTAATTTTTGTTGCTGAAAAATAGGCATCTAAACGTAAACCTGTTTTTTGCTGAAAGAGGTCCTCTAGGCCTTCTTGATTCTTTAAGTCATTCACAATGTCCTGTGTTTGCCGAGACTGCCAGACAATGGCATTGTATACTGGCTGACCTGTATGCTTATCCCATACAACGGTTGTTTCACGTTGATTAGTGATCCCAATAGCATGTACTTCACTAGCCTCATGCCCACTTTCTGTTAATACGGCTGCTATCACGGCAAGGATAGAGCCCCAAATTTCATTGGCATTATGCTCTACCCAACCAGCTTTCGGAAAGTATTGTTGGAATTCCGTTTGAGCTACATGAACAATTTTGCCCTTTTTATCAAACAAAATTGCTCTTGAGCTCGTTGTGCCCTGATCAATAGCTAAGATAAATTCACCCATTCATTCTCCCCCTTTGATACAGATCTACATAACCCGTTTAAACATTTTTTCCACTTCATAAGTTGTAAAATGAATGAGCACTGGACGTCCGTGTGGGCATGTAAATGGATTATCGGCATTTCGTAAATCATTCAATAACGTTACCATTTGCTCCCTCGTTAAAAAATGATTGGCCTTGATTGATCTTTTACAGCTCATCATAATTGCCGCTGCCTCCCGTAATTTCTTAACGTCTGCCTTTTTCGTGGTCAGTACCTGTTCAATTAGATCTTCAATAATTTCCTGTTCTTCCCCTTTAGGAAACCAGCTAGGATGCTCCCTTATGACAAATGATGACTGTCCAAATTCCTCTAAAAATACCCCAACAGCCTCTAATTCTTGCCTATTCTCTCTTAATAGTAGTGCCTCATCAGCAGCATAGTGGAAGGTTAATGGCAGCAGTAAAGCCTGTCGTTCATTTGGATTCACCATACCTACCTTTTCTCGGAAAAATTCATATTTAATACGTTCCTGTGCTGCGTGTTGATCGATTAGATAAAAGCCATCCTCCATCTGTGCAACAATATATGTGCCATGAATTTGCCCCACTACTTCCAGTGCAGGAAATGGTTCTTTTGTAGAATTAATAATTGGTTCTTGCTGGGCTTCCTCAACTATCACATTTTGAATAGGTTTTTCCTCGATTAGCTGTGCAAGTTCAAAGCTTTCTTCAACAGGCGGAGGAGATGATTCTGGTATTGGCTTTATAGGCTCCAGCATGCTCGATTCCTGAACGGTTTGCACATCATATAGCTTTTCTACAATGGCATTCATTTTCTCCACATCTAGTTTCGGGGTTGGCTTCCAGATATTTAACTGCTCTGTTGTAGACTTCACTATCTTTTCTTTCTTCTCCATTTGCGGCACTCTGATTACTTGGCGTATTGTTTCCCGAATAGTCTCCTCGATAAGTTTAAGTAGCTCTGGTTCCTTACTTAAACGGATTTGATGTTTGGCAGGATGGACATTGACATCTGTTAAATAGGGATCTCCTTCTATAAAGAGTGCTACGATAGGAAATCGCTCAATCGGCAAGTACGTATGATAAGCATCGACAATCGCTTTTTGCACTAAATAATGCTTGACCCAACGACCATTGACAAAGAGAGACATATAATTTTTCGAGGCACGTGTCACTTCAGGTAATGATACAAAGCCAGAAACTTTATAATCATGTGACTCCCCCTCAAAGGGCACCATTTTCTTGGCATTATGCACACCGTAAATAGCTGCTAATACTTGCTGCACGTCACCTCGTCCATTTGTTTGTAGCAACTGCTGGCCATTATGTAGCAATCTAAACGCAATGTGTGGATTTCCGAGTGCAAGACGGTTCACCAAATCGATTGTATGTCCGAGCTCGGTTTGTATCGTTTTCATATATTTTAAACGTGCAGGTGTATTGAAAAATAACTGTGCCACTGTTATATCTGTTCCTTTTCTCAGTGGACCAGGCTTATGTGTCACCACATGCCCACCCTCCAGCTCTAAATACGTACCTGATTCCCCGTTAGATGTAATAAGTGTCATTTTAGAAACTGAAGCAATCGAAGCCAATGCTTCACCTCGAAAGCCCAGAGTACGAATGCGGAATAAATCATGCTCTTGATGAATTTTACTTGTCGCATGACGAGAGTAAGATATTAGTGCATCCTCTTCATCCATTCCACTTCCATTATCAATCACCTGAATTGAAGTGAGACCCGCTTCTAGTAAAAAAACATCGATGGACGTACTACCTGCATCTATGGCATTTTCCACAAGCTCTTTCACAACAGAGGCTGGTCTTTCAACTACTTCCCCTGCAGCTATTTTATTGGACAGCCATTCGTCCATAATTTGTATTTTTCCCATTGCGCATCACTCCTTTATTTTTTAGCATTAACTAACTGCTGCTGTAGCTCATATAATATATTCATAGCTTGCATGGGCGAAGTGCCTAGTATATTTACTTTTTCTAAATTTTTCAGCACCTCTACCTCGACAGATGAAATCGGCTCTTCCTCTGAAAATAGCGTCATTTGAACGGGCTGTTCATTACTCTCTTGAGGTGTAGCTACTTCTTTCCCAGCCTCAAAGTTTTCAAGCAGCACACTTGCCCGCGATAAAATCTCCTCTGGCAATTGAGCAAGCTGTGCTACATGAATACCGTATGATTTATCAGCTGCACCCTTTTTGACCTTGTGTAAAAAAACAACTGTTCCACTTTTTTCAGTGGCTGAAACATGAACATTTTGTAAACGTGGCAGTTCCTTCTCAAGTGCTGTTAATTCATGATAATGAGTAGAGAACAGCGTATTTGCTCCAATTTTATCATGGATATATTCCATCATGGATTGCGCAAGGCTCATGCCATCATAAGTGGAAGTACCTCGCCCAATTTCATCAAACAGCATTAAACTATTTTTCGTAGCGTGCACAATGGCGTGCTGAGATTCTAGCATTTCCACCATAAACGTTGATTGTCCTGCTGCTAAATCATCCGCTGCCCCAATACGTGTAAAAATCTGATCTGTAATAGGCAGTCTCGCTCTTTCAGCAGGCACATAGCAGCCCATCTGCGCCATAACGACAATCAGTGCAACTTGACGCATATAAGTACTTTTACCAGACATATTCGGACCTGTTATGAGCATCATATTATTATTTTCCTCAAGCACACAATCATTAGGCACATACATTTGCTTATTGAGCATTTTCTCCACTACAGGATGACGCCCTTCTATAATTTCTAAGGAGCGACCACCATGGAATTCAGGCTTCGTAAAGCGATACTTCTCAGAAACACATGCAAAACTTACTAACACATCTATCTCACTAATGCTTGCTGCTAGTGCTTGTACTCGTGGAATAAATGCCTTTAATTCATCACGGATTTCCACGAACAAGTTATACTCTAATGCTAAGCTTTCTTCCTCTGCATTTAAAATTAATGCTTCTTTTTCCTTTAACTCCTGTGTAATATAGCGTTCTGCATTCGCTAAAGTTTGCTTGCGTTCATAGCGTGTTAAATCAGCTAGGTGGATATTTGATTTCGTTATTTCAATGTAATAACCAAAAATTCGATTATAGCCGATTTTTAAGTTTTTAATACCTGTTTTCGCCCGCTCCTCTTGCTCTAACTGTGCAATCCAATCCTTGCCATTGCGTGAAGCATAGCGCAGCTCATCCAAGCGTTCATCATAGCCGTCACGAATGACGTCACCCTCTTTAATTGTGATCGGTGGGTTATCTGTAATCGCATGAGCTAATAATGTCTCTACATCTGCGCATGTATCCAGTGCAGTGCCAAGTTGTTGTAAGGTTTCTTGATTGGCGCTTAGCAATTGTTGCTGAATGACAGGCACCTGACGTAACGAATCACGAAGCTGTGCTAAATCACGACCCCCTACATTTCCAAAAGCAACACGGCCCGCTAAACGCTCTAAATCATATACTTGCTTTAAGGAGGCCTGTAGCTCTGTTCGAACAAAATATTCTTCTAATAAATCTGACACAATGCCAAGCCTAGCCTCTATGGCTGAACGTGTTGCAAGTGGCTGATGTAGCCATTGCTTTAGCTTCCGCCCACCCATGGCTGTCACAGTATCATCTAATAGCCATAAGAGTGTACCTTTTTGATCGCCACCGCGTATTGATTGAATAAGTTCTAAATTACGCTTTGAACTAGAATCAATGCGTAAGTAATTTTTCATTTCATTATAGGTAAATGCTTGAATATGTGATAATGAACGCATTTGTGTTTGATCGATATAAGCCAGCAAACGTAGACATGCAACTTGTAAATTACCTGGTACAGCTTCTAAATAGTTTGTAGCTTTATCCAAAGCCATTTCATCGTTTACAACGGATAATACGATTCCAGCATTTACTGCATGCTCCGCTAATAAAAGCTGTAAACTTTCTGTTACAATCAGCTCACGCACTCCATATGCCTGCATTTGTAGTAAAAGTGACCGGCCATCTCCCTCGATGGAGGATACAACCGCTTCACCAGTGGAAAGATCTAAATAGGCATAACCAAACGTTATTTCATCAAGTTGCTCCGCTGCACCAATAAAATGATTGGATTTTCCTTCTAGGGATTTACCCTCCATTATCGTACCTGGTGTAATAAGCTGCACAACTTCTCGCTTCACTACACCTTTTGCTTGTTTTGGATCTTCTGTTTGCTCACAAATGGCAACCTTATACCCTTTTTGCACCAGTGTTTCAATATAATTTTTCGCCGAATGATGCGGTACACCACACATTGGGATACGTTCTTTTGCACCTGCATCTCGGCTTGTTAATGTGATTTCTAACAGTTGTGAGGCATTAATAGCATCCTCAAAAAACATCTCATAAAAATCACCTAATCTAAAAAATAAAAAGGCATCTTTGTAATCTTCTTTTACCTGCAAATATTGTTGCATCATTGGTGTATATGTAGTCATAGTTAAATTTCCCTCGCTCTTGCCATATAGATATTTTTATTATAACAAAAGATACATGCGAAACGCTTCATTCATCTTTTTTAAGATGTTAGCGTTTCGCATGTATCAATAACTTATCGCTAAGAATATTATCTTGGTCTTTCATCAGGAAACGATGAGGACTCTAAAACATACCTTCCTTCTCCACTAGAGCTAGACGACGATGAGCTAGAACTCGAGCTAGAGGAAGATGAGGATGAACTCTCATCATTAAAGTTCCATTCTTCTTCAAAATCTAGTGGATGTACACTAATACAAATTGTCGTTTCTCCCATAACCTCTACAACTACTTCACGTTCAACAACGATTTCAAATTTCGTGCCGCATGGAGAAATGATAGCCTCTATGCAGTTTGGTTCTTGAATAACACGTACACGAACATCATCACCAGCACTCACATCACCATCTCTAAAATGAAGCTTCACTTTATCTTTATAGTGAACCGTTTCAGAAAACACTGCTGTTTTCGAATGATTACTATAGGCATACCATACATTAACATCAAATTTCCCTGATACTTCTACAAATTTACCGACTTTTTTTGCGGAGCAAGTATGGTTAATAACCCAGCATCCAAGAATACTTGTCGGTTTATTCGTTGGACTTAATGTTACTCGTTCTTCCGTTTTCTTCTTCCCTTTGGCAACTACTGCTCTCGTCACGATATGTCGTAAACGTTTCAGCGCAATTCCTCCTTCGACTCTTTTCACTCCATCATATGCAGGTGGCGCCCATTGGGTGAACATATATTTTTATAGAATTAAATTGCAGATCATATTCTTTTTTCATAGAATTTTATCTAAATGACTTGAAGATTGATGATTTACGGAATTGCAATAGAAAGAAAGCATAAAAAATAGCCCGAATAAAATCATTCGAGCTATGCTATGAACTGCCAGTATTATCTCTAGATTGTACTATTTATGAGCAGCTACCTGGTTTTGTATTGGCTACGTATGAGCCTGTTTCTCCACGTAGTACATCACCACCAGTTGAACGTACAACCTCATTTGTCACATTGTTTGCAATAGTGTTCGAAACCAATTGTAGTAATTCGTTAACATCGCCTTGAGATTCTTTGAATTGCTGAACAACTGGAATTGCATTAATTTCTTCTTCAATTTTTGCAATTTTATCTTCAATTAATTTTAGCGCTTTTTCTTTTCCTAAGTGCTGGAAGTTAACAGCTTGCTTTTGTAAGCTCTTTAAACTTGCAATGCGCTCACGTACTAGCTGGTTTTCATTAATTTGTGCTTCTGCCTTTTTGAAGAATTCAACTTCTGGTGTATTGGCAATCATATGTGCAATTTCATGAGATTTCTTAATTAAATCATCTTTTGTATATAAAATTTGTGTCATTTATATTTCCACCTTTTCATTTTTTACTATTTCAACAAATTCACCACTTAATGAATACGAAGAAGCCTCAATTATTTTTACCTTCACTAATTGACCAATTAAATGTTCGGGTGCTTTAAAGTTAACGAGACGATTTTTACGCGTATATCCTGCTAAAACATCTTCGCGTCTTTTACTTGTCCCTTCAACTAATACTTCTACTATTTCACCCTTTAAGCCCTCTAATGATTTGCGAGAATATTCTCCTACAACTTCGTTTAATCGTTGGAGACGTTGTTTTTTCACTTCCTCAGGTACATTATCTACCATTTTAGCAGCTGGTGTACCCTCCCGGGGAGAATAAATATACGTAAAGGCTGATTCAAAGCCAACTTCACGATATAAGGAAAGTGTTTCCTCAAACTGCTCCTCTGTTTCATTTGGATAACCAACAATAATATCTGTTGTCAGCGTCACTTCAGGAATAGCTGCTTTAATCTTTGCTACTAATTCAAGGAAATGCTCACGTGTATATTTACGCGCCATAATTTTTAATACGTCATTGGAACCAGATTGAACAGGTAAGTGAATATGCTCCACTAAATTACCACGCTTAGCAAGTATCTCAATTAAATGATCATCGAAATCACGAGGATGACTCGTTGTAAAGCGAATACGTGGAATATCGATTTTTCGCATTTCTTCCATTAAGTCCCCTAATCGATATTCAATATCATCAAAATCCTTGCCATAAGCGTTGACATTTTGTCCAAGCAACATAATCTCCTTATAGCCTGCTGCCGCTAGTTCACGAACCTCGGCTATGATTTCCTCTGGACGGCGACTACGTTCCTTTCCACGTGTATAAGGTACGATACAATATGTGCAGAACTTGTCACAGCCGTACATAATATTTACCCAGGCCTTGATGGAGCCAAGACGTTTCTTTGGCAGATTTTCAATAACATCGCCTTCTTTTGACCAAACTTCGATAACCATTTCCTTAGACATATAGGCTTCTTTCAAAATGTTTGGTAAACGGTGGATATTATGAGTACCAAATACCATATCAACATGTGGATAGCTTCTTAAAATTTTATTGACAACGGATTCTTCCTGTGACATACAGCCACAAACACCAATTAGCATTTCAGGATTTTTACGTTTATATTTCAGCAGGAAACCAAGCTCTCCAAATACTTTGTTTTCTGCATTTTCACGGATTGCACACGTATTCAACAACACGACATCGGCTTCCTCTATCTTATCCGTTGGCGTATAACCAAGCTGCATAAAAATCCCAGCCATTACTTCTGTATCATGCTCATTCATTTGGCAGCCATACGTACGTATATAGAAGGTACGCTCAACACCCATACCAGCAAATTCTTGAGCAATTTTAAAGTCCTTATGATATTTTATCTCTTCTTTCCCGCGTTTTTTTGCATCCTTTAACGAAGGGGCGGTAAAGACCGTTTCAAAATATTTACTATAATCCTTTTCAGGCTTGTCTTTATGTTTTGGTTGATTGACATGTTGATTAGCTAAGCGTTGTTCCTCATTCATTGCAATCAGGTAACTCCTTTCAAACGAAATCCATACATTTGAATTCCCATTTTACTATTATACTGAATAATTGCTACATCCTACAAGGTTTGCGTACTAAATGTCGTGGTTTAGACTTAATTACACTTCGCTCGATAAATCTATCTGTCAGATTAAGGGGGCTATCCTTCTGTTCGCTGTTTCTATCCGTTACTTCGATGATTCTATCCTATTTAAAACAAAAAATCACCGAAGATATCATCAACGGCGACCTCTATTATAATTCTATATATTGTTTGTGACGTTGGTTAAACCCAACAATTGATTGAACACCACAACTTTTTAGTAAATCTGTATTGGCAAATGTATGCTTACCTAAATCATCTGGGAAGTGTGCATCTGAGGAAACCGTAAAAGCTACACCATGCTTAAGTAATACTTCTAAGAAACGAGGGCCTGGACACATTTCCTTCACTGGATAGCGATAATATAAGCCAGCATTTATTTCTGTCGCAGTTTGTGTTTCCACAAGTACCTTTGCAATTCGTTCATACCAAGAATCAAGAAAAGCCGTATCTTTCACTTGATAGTCAAACACTTTAAAATTGTCCAAATGAGCTACAAAATCGAACATATTGGAGTGGATCATTTTCTCAACCGTCACAAAGAATCGCTCATAGTTTTGTTGTAATGCAGCCTCATCCATATTCTCAAATATATATTGTGTTTGTGGGTTATCGAAGCCCCAGCCATCCACAAAATGAACTGAGCCAATTACATAATCCCATGGATATCTATTCAATAATGATGCTAACTCTTCTTCACCGCCAACAAAGTAATCTGCCTCGATACCAAGCTTTAAAGCAATTCCATGCTGATACCACTTTTCCTTTGCATGAATAATTGCTGACACAAAATCATCCATACTTTCGGTCATCACATTATCTAGCCAATAACGCTGTACCTTTCCAATTGTCTCGATGCTGTCTAGCTGCATATAATGTTCGAAATAGGTGCGCGTCTCTTTAAAGCGATATAAATGATCAACAATGCCAACCTCTCGCAAGCCCAGCTTCTTAGCCTGCTGTAGATATAAATCCAGCCATTGCTCACTATAGCAGCCGCTTTGCAGTCGATTTGTCAGCTGCTGCATTGTCTTTTCTATAGATGTCTTGGACCCTTTTCCAGCATCCTCATCTTTAAAATATGCCATTGCTTGAGAAGTGCGTTCTAGCCAACCGAAAGAGTATGGACCCTCCTCTAAATGTACATGATAATCAATCATTAGCTTTTCCCTCCAGTGCATACCGTCCACTTTTCCTCGTAGGCCTGCCACTCTAGTGGACAAGCTATATCACAAAGAATTTCTGTACACTCCTCAATATAACAAATTTGATAAAAGGATTTACCATTTAATTTGGATGCATCCGCTAATAAATAATTCATTTTGCTATGATCAAGCATTTTTTTAGAAATCAATGATTCATCCAAATCATAATCGTAAATAACACCTTCACTTAAACCACCACAGGATAAGAACGCTTTATCAAAATTCATATTTCCTAACAGTTCTAGCGTCATTGCACCTGCAACTGAGGACTGTCTTGGATTTGTGGTACCTCCTAGCAGAATAACTTTCCCTGTCATTCTTCGTTCTTCGATTGCTAAATTAAACTGTACGGCTGCAGCGATGGAATTAGTAACGACCGTAATATCATTAACCGCCATGATGAAATCAGCTATATGCACTGTCGTTGTTCCTGTATCAACAGCAATGGTATCCCCATCACAGATACGCCTTGCTGCCAAGCGTGCTATATTGCGCTTTGCTTCCTTTTGCATTTGTAGCTTGCGTAAAAATGCCGGCTCATTTCTAACATTTGTATATTTAATAGCGCCACCGTGCACTCGCGTTAATAAATGTTGTTGCTCTAGCTCATCAAAATCTCTACGTACTGTTTCTGGCGCCACCTGTAGCTCTTCTGCAATATTTGCAACAATAATTTTTCCATCCGTCTCTAATTGTTTTAAAATAAATTCGAATCGTTCAATTTTTGCATACGTCATGATAATGCAATCACATCTTCCCTTGCCACATAGCACATATATTTTTCATTTATTTCTATTAGTTGCTCTCTCTGATGAAGCTGCTCCATCGTAAAAAGGCATTCACCCTCAAACATTGTACGAATCACATTGCCGCTCATAAATGACTGCTTTGCCACACCAGCCATACATACATCCCCCTTTCTCATATCAAGGTGGATGGCCTCTGGACGAATGGCAAACTTAGAGTAATCTTTGGGTAATGACTCGCCTATCATTTTCTCTAAAGTTTGGCGTGTAAAAACATTGTAATGACCAATAAAGCTGGCAATAAACTCACTTTCTGGTCTTGTATAGATAGCAGTCGGTGTTCCACTTTGTGCAATCATCCCATTATTCATCACAAAAATTCTATCAGAAACAGCCATGGCCTCCTCTTGATCGTGCGTGACTAAAATCATGGTAATGCCTAATTTTTGCTGAATATCTCTCAAATCTGCCTGTAGTTTCTTACGAATTTGAGCGTCTAATGCACTTAATGGCTCATCCAGCAGTAATACCTTTGGTCGAACAATTAACGCACGCGCTAGAGCTACACGCTGCTGTTGACCACCTGATAATTCCTTTGGGTAAGCCTGTGCCTTCTCTGATAAATGCACAATCTCTAGCATTTCTTGTACACGTTGTTCGATTTCAGCAGAATTTACTTTTTGCATACGTAAACCAAAGGCGACATTTTCCTTAACTGTCATATTAGGAAACAGCGCATAGGATTGAAACACCATCCCAACTTGACGATCCTTTGGTTGAACATCGTGCATATCCTTTCCTTCAATAAGGATTTTCCCTGCAGATGCATCGGTTAAGCCAGCTACTATTCGTAAAATGGTACTTTTTCCACAGCCACTAGGACCTAAAAGCGTGATAAACTCACCCTTTTGGATATTCATCTCAATATTTGTCAAAACAGTGGATTGTCCATATTTTTTATGAAGTCCTTCAATTACAATATAACTCATCCATTTGTAGCACCTTTCGATTGTTTCGTTAATCTTGCAATAACAAACGTTAATAACCCCATTAGAACGATATAAATGAAAACAACTGCACTGGCAATATGTCCACTTGTACTAAGCTTTTTCATTAAATAAATTTGCACGGTTTCAAAGCGAGATCCTACCACTAAATTAATCAATACAAATTCTCCAAATAGGACGGAAAACGATAATAACGCACCTGCAAATAAGCCAGGATAAACAGTTGGTAACAATATTTTGGTAAATGCTTGTAATTTAGAGGCACCCAATAACTGGGCCGCATCTAATAGCTGGCGTGCATCTACATTTCGCAAGCTATTGCGTGTTCCCTGATAAATGTAGGGAAGTATGCCAATCACATAGGCACCTAACACTACTAAAATCATAGATATGCCTAATTTACTATAAACACGGATTAATCCAACGGCTAAAATAATGCCTGGAAATGAATAGACCATGACAACTGCCACTTGAATCCACTTCTCATATTTTGGAAAATATAACACAATCACAAAGATAGCTGGAACGATGACAAGCAATGCAATTAAAACTGCCCCACAGGACAATAAAACAGAGCGCCCAAATGCCTGTATAAATTCAGCATCCTGAAATAATGTAGCCAGCCATTTAAAGGTAAGCCCCTCTGGCAAAATAGTCTTATTCCATTTCGTCGCAAAGGCATAAAGCATTGTCGCTACGACCGGCAACACTAAATACAGTGCAAGCAGGAGGAAAAATAAATCAGCAAAGCCTCTTTTTTTCATTATTATAGCTTCCTCCTTGTTTTTGAAATACTCCATTCACTTAACAGCATCGCCGTCACCATAGTTACCGCAAGTAATACGGCAATAGCACTTGCTAGCTCTGGTTGTGCAAAAATATCTCCTTTAATCAGCGAACCAATTCGTATGGCCACTAAATTGTAATTACTGCTTGTCAGTGCATAGGCTGATGCATATGCCCCCATTGCATTGGCAAAAAGTACACTAAATGTTCCAACAATCCCAGGAAGCATAACTGGAATGCCAATCTTTCGCCAAAACTGCCAGGTAGACGCCCCAAGCAATGCTGCTGCTTCCTTCCATTGTTGTTGAATTCCATCATAGATTGGGTATAGCAGCATTAATGCTAACGGTAGCTGAAAATAAATATAAATTAGTAGCAGACCACCCCAGCTATAAAGTGAAAAGGAGGAGAATGCATCGATACCCCATTTGTCGAATAGCAATGTAAACAGCCCACTATTTCCAAGCAGAACGATAAAGGCAAATGCCAGTGGAATACCTGAGAAATTGGATGTTAGGTTTATCAGTATTAAAATCTTCTCCCGCATTGACGCAGAAAACCTCATCATTGCATAGACGGCAAACAATGTAACGATTAATGCAATAACCGCTGAAATAACAGACAAGGTAATACTATTTTTAAAGCCTTGTAAAATGTAACCATTCGTCAGTACGGATTGATATTGTGCAAGTGTAAAGCCATCACTATTTTGAAAGCTTGTGATAAGCATATACAGCAACGGAACTAAGAAAAATAGCAATACAAGTACTAGAAAGGGAGATAGCCAGGCAATCGCTTGCCGCTTCGATATCAATACAATCAACTTCTTTCTATAAAATAATCGCGGCTGTTTCCTATAGCAATATTCGCGCCTCTAAGCCCTTTTTATCACTGTACAAGGCGCGAATATTTTATAAATACTAAACTCTTTTTAAGGAGTGTACGCCCTCAATTAATAGTGAAATCATTTCATCAGATGGCTCAATCCCTAATAAATAACAGCAAAGTGGCGCTATTTGAAGCTGTGGGACAATCTCATCCTTTATGCCCGCTTTCACTTGTCTGGATATTACAAACATTGGTACATGACGATCCTCAGCCGTCGTGCCTCCATGATTCCCATCACTCGTCATCCCATGATCTGCAGTGACAATTACCTCATAGCCCTGTGCCAAACATTTTGGAATGAATAGAGATAATAATGCATCGACTGCTAACACACGATTTCGATATTGTGCAGAGTCTGCTGTGAATTTATGACCGTCATCATCTACATTCATTGGATGAATATAGAGAAAATCGGGCTGCTTTTGATCCATCAGCCAAGCTGCATCGGCAAATAAATGACTGTCAGGATAATGATCCTCAAAGTAGAACAAACCGTTTTCAATAGGTAGTTGTGTATCTATTTGTAGCCTGTCCTCCATATGCATAAATGGTGCTCGATTATAAAGCTCACTGACCCAATAGTAGGCTGCAGCAGCTGTTGTCAAACCATTTTCTTTCGCCAAATGAAATAGGCTATTTTGTGTGGATAAACGAACTGTCATATTGCTTGTGATACCATGCACAATAGGCGGTGTTCCTGTTAAAATCGTCTCATATAGAGGTCTTGATAATGATGGAACCTCTGAGCAAACCTTATAACGTGCAGCAATTTTTCGTTCCACTAAATGATGCATAAATCCCATATGGGTACAGGCTGTATCAAAACGAAGTGCGTCTACGACAATTAATACAACTTTGTTATTTTGCATGAATTAATACCTGCTCCTGATAGAGTTGTGGAATCTGTTTTGTTGTTTCTTCCCATTTCTTTTGATCTTTAACTGGCTGTGCGTTTTTGTACATATCTGAAGGTAGTAGCAGTTGCTTCACCTCGTCTGATAATTGAACCTTGTCACGAATCGGACGAGCATATCCTTTTGCTAAATTTTCTTGCCCTGCATCAGATAAAATATATTCACGCGCTAGCATTGCAGCATGAGGATTTTTAGCGTATTTGTTAATAATTGTTGCATAGCCTGATGTGACAGAACCTTCAGAAGGAATAACTACATCAAAGCGTTGCTCATCGATTTGATGTCGATAACCTAGCGCATTAAAATCCCATAGAATGGCTACATCAATTTCACCTTTTTCTAAATTCGCTACAGAAGGATCACCCTGTAAACGCCCCTGCTTTGCCAGGTCTGCAAAAAAGTCTATCCCTGGTTGAATATTCGATTCGTCGCCACCAAATGCCATCGCAGCTGCTAAAATAGCAAACTGGGCTTGGTTCGCAGTTAATGCATCGCCAATGCTGACATTATAATCGCCGTTTTTAAGATCCTCCCATGAAGTAGGAGCATTTTTGACATTGTTTTTATCTGTTAAAAACGAAATAGTTCCTGTGTAACCCACAATCCAGTGTCCTTCATCATCCTTTGCCCAATCAGGTATTTCATCCCAATAAGATGTTTTATATGGTAATGTTAAGCTCTTGTCCTGAGCAATTGGACCAAAGGCAATACCTACATCGCCAATATCGGCAGTCGCATCATCCTTTTCTGCCTCAAACTTTGCCAGCTCCTCAGCACTCGACATATCGGTATCCTTATGCTTCAGGCTATACTCCGTACCAAGCTCTTCCCAAGTTTCCACCCAGTTTGCCCATGTATCTGGCATACCGACTGAATTAACGGTTCCTTCTTCCTTTGCTTTTTTCGTAATTTCTTCAAGCGTTAAATCACTATTTACCTCCTTAGAACCAGATGAACTATCAGAACAAGCTGCCAACATTGAA
The DNA here is from genome assembly GCF_050272555.1 of Lysinibacillus sp. NPDC047702. NCBI lineage: Bacteria > Bacillati > Bacillota > Bacilli > Caryophanales > Bacillaceae > Lysinibacillus > Lysinibacillus sp. NPDC047702. The sequence goes on from NZ_JBNNMG010000007.1 coordinate 36,019, forward strand.
ATTGCTAATGCACCGATTAGACCTTTCTTCCATAACTTTTGAATTGCCATGAGTTGGAACCTCCATTTGTTTTTGTTTATTTTTATTTGCTTACAAACGTTATGTTATAAAACAAACATTAAGCAAGTATGGAGGGCTTTAAAATATTCGGTAAAAATTATTGAGGAATTATAAAATATATGAATTTTTGTTTTGCGAATAGGAGATTTGTAAAGTTTAAAATGGATTGAAGTAGACTATTGGGGGAATCCAGTGGTGTATGCGCACGTTTTGAAAGCGTTTGAAGACGTGCACACACTCTAGATTATTCGGAAAAACCAAGAAAATCTGCATATGTATGCGGCTCATTTTCCTTTAGAATTGTTAAAAATGTAAAGGCAAGCTGGACAACTGACCACCATCTCATATTATAGGTCATCTCAAAGTGAGCCGGCTCGAAAGTAAAAACATCCTGAAAAATATCAAGAGGATCAATTTGCTCATCTTTTAAAATTGATAGAAAACCTAGAAATAACGAATGATCTTTCACTTCGATTATTTTTTCATCAACAAGTGTGTCAATGTTCTCCGGATGCTGAAAATTACATTGTGTCGCAACATAACGCTCTAAATCTTGAGCACGCTGCCTTTCTTCACGTTCTTTTTTCTTTGCAATAAAATCAATGACGTTACTCACGTGCATCGCCTCTTCTTTTTTCTTTTATTGTAGCATTTTTCAGATGAAGATTGTCTGTACTGACACCAGCTATTTTTATGGTAGTCTATAGCACATCGGCCTAAAGGAAAGACAATTTTTTAACGTTTTACAGCTTTATAAAAGTCAGCGAGATGAAGGATTTAATTAGCAAATTAAAATATACAAAGTGTAAGGAGACAATTCCTAAACAGAGAAACACTGAAACAATTCCTTTTTAAGGGAATGGTCAGAGGGTTATAAAACTGCACTTTCGTATCATTTAGGTTAAACAAATAAAAAATATGGGAAAAATTTATTTGTATATATTTTTCAACCTTTATCTAGTGAAATTATCTTGCTGAAGAAAACTTATTCATTGGGGGAAAATATTTAATTGTGATACGTTTCTCCCTGACACATCTAAATGAGGTTCTCTCATTATTCTCACCTTTTTACAAAACCTTCATTTCTGTAAAAATCATAAGCTTTCTATATGATTGGCTTATCAAATATAAAGACCGATACAGCCATATCCTCTTCAACCTTTATATCAGAAAATAAATGAAGAAGCTTTGAGTCGACAAGCTCTTCCATTCCTTCAGGGACTTGCACCTTATAGACTTCCTGAATCATTTGAGTTCTAGCATTATGAATTACTTTTTTACCTTCTTCAGATTGAATGATAAATTTTTCGGTTGGTGTTAGAATGCCATACATAGTAGTGACAGCCATATTCTCCACGAAATGAGTATAGATTCTCTCCGGTCCTTTTCCATAGAGCTCTTTACGAACCTTTCGTACAATTTCATTAAATGCAGTTTCCTTTTTCTTCATGTTCTCGCCCTCCTATTTATTCAAAACTATACATCAAAATTGTAGAAAAATTAAATTACTTAATATCTATCTTGTTCTTTTTAAACAGAGTAGTATAATGAAAGAAATGCACATAGTTTAGCACTCTTTTAAATGGAATTCTAATAAAACCTTTTGTTAGAACGCTATTTATGTTTTTAAATGGATTGATTCATTAGTAGGAATTGCTAATTGATTACTCCACTACAAGGTCCTTTTACAGGACTTCTTGTGGTGGAGTTTTTTTGTGTGGAAATTTAACTTGCACATTTTATTTTCTTAGTGGTACTTCCTACTAAAAATAATAAGGAGGTTTTTGAAAGCATGTCTTGGATTGTCCTACATTTTATTGGCATTATTTCTTATGCAGCGACTGGAGCATTTATTGCTCTTGAAGCAAGATTTTCTTTTATCGGCGTATACGCATTAGGCTTTATCACGGCCTTTGGGGGAGGACTGATTCGAAATTTAATTATTGGTGTCCCTGCTACTGAACTTTGGGAGCATTCTGCTATTTTAACTGTGTTAATAACATTGACAATCATTGTATTAATCCCACTAAAGTGGATTGATCATTGGAGACGGTGGGGGTTATTTTTTGATTCCATCGGACTTGCTTCCTTTGCTCTTCAAGGAGCAATGCTAGCCAGCGAGGCATTTTCCAATGATTTAGGCGTGATGATTTTGGCAGCATTGTTTACTGGTGTGGGTGGCGGAATGATTCGAGATGTTATCGCTGGTCGAAAGCCACTTGCATTGAAGGAAGAAATTCACGCCATTCTAACAATTTTGTGTGCAATCTCTATTTGGCTTGGATGGAGCTCTCCCCTTGAGCTCACGCTTATCGTTCTTATTGTAATCACAATCCGTATGTCTGCCATTCGCTACAATTGGAGACTTCCCCTGCCTTGTCATTATAATGAGGACAGTAAAATTTAGATGCCTTTAAACTTAGTATTGCTTTTTAAGAAGGCTGTTGGCACGCTAGATGGAGCAAGGGTTTTGGACACATATAGCAGATGTCAACTTTTCCCCTGTAGTTGACATCTTTTGTTTGGAGAAATGCCCATGAATAAAGATACATGGTATACAGGCTGGAAGAAAAGCGCCTTGCTTATGACGTTTCACAAAATAGATTAGCGATAGAGGTGGGTATGCCAGATAGTATGTGAGTGACATATAGATGTAAACTTAGTACATTTAATGGAAAGGCTGTTTAATTATAAATAACTTTTATGGCCTCTCACCATTGAGGAATGTTAATTATTTTCTTTATATCTGATAAAACGCCAATCAGCGCATATCACCTATATATCTGTAACGCTACGCTGTCCGAAATAAAGCTAAAAAAAAATGAATTAGCACTACGCTAATTCACTCTTTTTTAAGACAAATTGGAATCGTAATTGTTACCTTACCTCCACCAGACGTTGAGTCATTTTCGAGTGTCAACGTTCCACCATGTTTAGTAATGATAGATTGGGCAATATAAAGTCCCATTCCATGATGATTTGCTGACTTTCTACTTGGATCTCCTCGATAAAACTGCTTTGTGGCTTCCTTTAAATCTTTTGCTGAAAAACCAACACCACTATCTACTACAGTAAAATGAACGAAATTCATCTCTCCTTGAACAATAAATATGACTTTGCCTCTATTTGGCGTATGCTCTACTGCATTGACAATCAGATTTAACATAGCTCGATAAAAAAGCTCTTCATCTATAAAGATTGAAGCTGGAAGATTGTCTTTTTTAACAATCACTTCAAGATTTTTTTCTAAAGAAAGAGCCTTTATTTGATGTTCTAGCTGTAGAATAAATGCATCCATTTCTACATTTACTTTTTCACTAACAACTTTTTGCTCCATTTTCGATATATCTATTAGCTGTTTTGAAAACTTTTCAATTTCCATCGTATTTTTTAAAATATAGTCATTATATTCTCTTTGCGTCTTATCTTGGGCAGTGTCCTGTAAAAGCTCCGCATTTCCTCGAATAATGGTAAGAGGTGTTTTTAAATCATGAGCAAGAGCTGATATTTGTTCTCTGCGAGCTCGCTCTAATTCCCATTGCTGTTTTAATGAGTTGTTTAGTGCTTCCTTCATCTGCTCCAATGAGATGGATATATCATCTATTTCACGAATTCCTGTTGGATTTATACTAAAATCCAAATTTTGATTTTGTATTTTTTCAATAGCTTCCTGCAAGCCAAACATTTTCTTCTTTAGATTTCTGCCGAAGTGGACAGCAAGGAAAGTTGCTAGCGCTATTATTCCAATTATAAATAATATAATTTCTAATAATTGAGGATTAGGCAAATATTTTCTTAACACCGGTGACCGATACTGTGGTACTAAATAATAGCGTAAAATACAAACCTCATTTTCTCTCTCTATCACCGAATAAAATTGAGAGACACCCTGAGTTTCTCCTTTTTTCATGACATTCCAAGCCTTAAAAGCTTCCTTTTCAGAAAGATTCCCAAAAAGAAACTGCCCCTTTTTCGAAAAAACCGCGTAGTCAACAAGGTCTGGAATCATCTCAGGATTGACCGAGCTACTACTCGCAATCCGATCCTTTGAAAGTGAAATCTGTGTTTCTGCATAATTGGCTGGTAAAACAATATTTGTAGAAAAGGTCAATAAAAATAAACCAAATAATACTACTACTAGCAGAATGGTGCCTAAGCATAACAATAGGAGATAACGAAGGAAAAAGGTGTAAAGGCGAGTTCCTTTTGTGTGCTTCAATGTCTCCATTTATAACCGATCCCCCAAACAGTATCAATCACGTCTACATCAAAGACATGAAGCTTCGAACGAATATTTTTAATATGCTCAGTGATTGCTGTACTGTCACTTTTTCCATCATAGCCAAAAACCGCTTCATAGATCCTTTCTTTCGAAAAGACCTGTCCCCGATTACGAACGAGAAATTCACATATTTCATATTCACTTTTCGTTAGCATTACCTTCTCCTCTTCGACAAACAGCTCTTTTCCAGACAAATTAATATGAACTTTCTCTGCATAGAGGATGTTACGTCTCTCTCTTTTTTCACGTCTCAAATGGGCATTGATCCTAGCACGAAGCTCTCCAATGCCAAAGGGCTTAATGATATAATCATCTGCGCCCAGACCAAGACCATACATTAAGTCCTCCTCTAATGATTTAGCCGTTAAAAAAAGGATTGGGCAATCTACAGCATGACGAATTTCTCTGCATAATGTAAACCCATCCATTACTGGCATCATCACATCCAGTAATAGTAAATCAAAGGTGCCGAGATCCATTTTATTCACTTCTGACGCATCAGTGATAGCTGTTACTAAATGCTCATCTTTTGCTAATGCATTTTTTATCAAGACTAAAATATCTTTTTCATCATCTACCGCTAAAATTTTTGCCATATGTTTCTCATCATTTCCTTTAGTAACTAATTTTCAGATTTTCGGCCCTCCCATTTCCAGAACCATAAGCAAGAAAGCATGAATACCAGTAATGTTCCAAATCCACAAGCAATAATACCTGCCTGTAAGCCTGCTTCCATTATTGATACATTAGCTCCAGATGCCTTTAATGTCCATAATTCTACGAAGTGGCCACCCCAACCATAAGGTATATATGACCAGATACCATCCCCTAGTCCAGTAAGCAGCAACGCTACTAAAAGTGCCTCCACAATCCCTAGTCCAATTGAGGCTCCCTTTCCAAAATGAAGACTAATAAATAAATGCAAAATATATAAACAGGCATAACTAGCAAATAAAATACATCCAACTATTAAATAAAATTGGTATCCAAGTGTATCTTCATGTAAGAGTTCGATAAAACCAATACTAAAAATACCAATGGACAAGACAATCGCTCCAAAGCTAAACAATAATAATAGAAAGAGCTTACTAATAAATGTTACGATTTTTCCCCTACTAGCTGTTAACATCTCCTGAAAATGACCTGCAACTGCCTCTTGCTCCGATGCCATTGCACAAACTAATCCAATAATAATAGGAAATCCGCAAGAGAGTGCCTGAAAATAAGCTGATACTTTCCAATCAAATATCCATGGCGAATAGGAATAGTATGCTAAAAATAGAGTTGAAATAATGATAGGTACTAGCAGATGAATGAGTAAAAAAGGTGTTCTTTTTGTTTTAAGAAGCTCTGCCCTAAGCAATCTTATGAATACCATCACTATTTCGCCTCCCTCTTTTGAAACCAACGAGCGGTAAAAAGGCTAATGAAGACAAACCAAATGAGTACAATTAGAATTCCAGGAACAATCACCGACATGCTTAATAATGGGCTGTCCTCAGGCACTGGTAAACCATTCGGCAAAATTTCTAGTGTTGGACAAATTAATCTTGCTGTAATGGCATAAGGAACACTATACCAAAATTCACCATCAGCAAATGCAACCATTCCAGCTATATTACCGACTAAATTAATTAAAATTGCCATATACGTTCCTAATTTTGCCGAAAGGAATAGACAAAGTGGGATTTGCCATAAAAAAGATAAAAATATTAATAAACTACCTGCCAGACTTTTTGCTATAGGAAAGCTATTGCCGAAAACTATGCCACCAACAGTAATACCTGTAAAGAAAATAATTGTAGTTAATAACAACCAGGCACTACATGCAAGTATTTTGCCAAACCAAATCTTCTTCAGGTCAATAGGCATTGCGAGAATGCTATGATATTTTAATTTCGCATCTTTTTCTACTGCTAACGCACAACATATTGTCAGTGCACCCGGCAAGAGCATTGAATACCACCAATTATAACCACCCTTTTGAAAAAAACTCCCTCCCATTAAAACTGCGCTCAATAACAGAGTCACGATAGGTGCAAGCCAAACTAATTTAGGAATAAAAGTATTTTTCCATTTTAATCTTTCAGCCTTTACTATGGAAATCATACTAATTGCCTGCCTTTCTATTAGCAGACACTACCTGCATAAATAATGATTCTAATTCCTGTCCCCGTGGTGCAGCTCCCTGATAGCCTAATTTACCTCCTGCGATGATGCCAATTTCATCTACTACCTGCTCTACCTCTGAAAGGATGTGGCTAGATAATATGACTGTAATACCTTGCTCTGGAAAAGATCGTATTAGTTTTCTTAGCTCTTGAATACCAATTGGATCAAGTCCATTCGTTGGTTCATCGAGAATTAAAAGCTTTGGATAGTTTAAAAGCGCAATGGCTATTCCTAAACGCTGTTTCATCCCCAAGGAAAATTGCCCAGCTCTTTTTTTTCCTGTATTGGTTAAATCAACAATCCTTAATACTTCATCAATACGTGATGCTGGTAATCCAAGCGCAATCGTTCGAACCTTCAGATTTTCTCTTGCCGTTAAATTTTCATATAGGGGAGGTGTTTCAATCAATACACCAATATCTTGTAAATCATTGCGATTCCATTCATGTCCATTGAAAATTATTTTACCTGTATTTGGACGCAGCATACCAGTCATCATTTTTAACGTTGTTGATTTTCCAGCACCATTAGGACCCAGTAAGCCGTAGACAGTATTGCGTGGTATTGTCAGCGACAAATTCTCTACAATTTTTTGCCCCTTAAAGCTTTTACTCAGATTTTCCGTTTTTAAAATAATATCATCCATTTGAAGTCATCATCCTTTCGATGACTATAGTGTAGAAAATGATTATAAGGATTTTATAAGGATTGAAAATTTTTATTGCTTCCTTCTTCCTTCCAAAATAACGGGAAAATTTGAAACTTTCAACTAGATAATTCGTATGAAAGATAAGGATTAAAAAGGAGGAGATGGTCTTGAGAAGGGGTAATTGGATTGCTAGCTGTTTATCACTCTTATTTATAGGCTTGTTTGCTGCAGGTTTTTATACTTTTAATGATATACAAATAGAAAGCACCTTTAAAATTGATGAACAAAATATTATGGAGAAAAACGGAGAGCGCTATCTTGTAATTGATGAACGGGAGTTAGCTCTATCAAAGGATTTTTACGACAAAATCGAATTAGAAAAATACAACGAATACAAAATTAAGTATGTGTATAATCGTATTAAAAAGAATGATGGTGAAGTTGTAATGCTGAAAAGATATGGTGAACAGCCTTGGGGGCAATAATCGGGCTCTTGTTGATTTTTGACATAAAAAAAGCGTATTTAAGATGCTTCTCAAATACGCTTTTTAATTATCTACATGAATTCTTTAACCAATTCATTAAAATCATTTTCATTCATGTTAATATCAATATCTGTTAATGGTAGCTCTGAATAGCCTGGTACTTTTTCTTGATAAGAGGCTGTTTCAGTATCCTGATAAATAATACCTGTTACTAAGCCCTCATGCTCCATTACTGTACGCATTGCCATACCTCGGTCTGCATTATCATAGTCCTCAATATCAGCAAGCTTTGTTAGGTTCTCTTTAAACCAATCGTAAGTGTTTACTTTGTTGTATGTTACACAAGGTGAAAATACGTTGATGAACGAGAAGCCTTTATGATTAATGCCCGCTTCTATTAATGCTGTTAATTCTTTAATATCTGTTGAGAAGCCTTGTGCTACAAAAGTTGCACCACTTGTTAATGCTATCTCTAATGGTTTTAATGATGGCTCAATCGCTCCACCTGGCGTAGATTTTGTAATAAAGCCTGCCGCTGAACGTGGAGATGTTTGGCCCTTTGTTAAACCATAAATTTGGTTATCCATAACTATATAAGTAATGTCAATATTACGGCGGATGGCATGAATTGTATGACCCATACCGATCGCAAAGCCATCGCCATCACCACCAGAAGCAATAACATGTAAATCACGGTTCGCCATTTTTAAGCCTTGTGCAATCGGTAATGCACGACCATGAATACCATGGAAACCATAAGAATTAATGTAACCTGAAATACGGCCTGAACAGCCAATCCCAGAAATTACAGCTAGCTCATTTGGTTCAATGCCAACGTTCGCCGCAGCGCGTTGTATAGCTGCTTGTACTGAGAAGTCGCCACAGCCTGGGCACCAGTTTGGTTTTACTGTATTTCGAAAATCCTTAAATGTTGCCATTAGTGAGTCAACTCCTTCACACGATTTTCTAATTCACCTGGCAAGAATGGTGTACCATTGTATTTTGTAATAGTCTCGATCTTATCGTGACCACCAACATTCATCTTCATAATATTTGCTAATTGACCAGTGTAGTTATTTTCTACAACGATTACTTTTTTCGCTTTCGCTACAAGAGGTGCTACCTCAGTAGATGGGAATGGATGCACTAAACGAATATGTGCATGGTTCACCTTCATACCTTGTGCATTTAATCGTTCTTGTACTTCCTCAATAGCTCCACGAGTTGAGTTAAAGCCCACTAATAAAATATCGGCTTCTTCGTGTGGTGCATTTACGTATACTGGATTATCAAATTTCAGTGCAGCTAGCTTACGGAAACGTTTATCCATTTGTGTTTGACGATTACCAGTCGCTTCAGACGGTTTACCTGTTTCATCATGCTCGACACCTGTTACATGGTGAATACCGTTTAATGTACCAGGTAGCACACGCGGTGAAACACCGTCTTCTGTATTTTCATAACGTTTGAAGTAGGCTTTATCTGCCGCTTCTTCAATATCATCAGCGACGATTTTACCGCGACGAATTTCTATTTTATTGTAATCAAATGGTTCAACAGATTGTTTACCTAGAGATAATTGTAAGTCTGTCATTAAAATAACGGGTAATTGTAATTCCTCTGCAATGTTAAAGGCTTGGATTGTATCAAAAAATGCTTCCTCCATTGTAGATGGTGCAATTACTACTTTAGGAATTTCACCATGTGTACCATATAACATTGCCATTAAATCTGATTGCTCTTGTTTTGTTGGTAACCCTGTTGATGGACCGCCACGCTGTGTATCAACAACAACTAGTGGCTGCTCTGTCATACCTGAAAGTCCTATTGCCTCCATCATTAATGAAAGACCAGGACCAGCTGAGGCTGTAAAAGAACGAACACCACCAAAGTTTGCACCAATTGCCATTGTCGCTGCAGCAATTTCATCTTCTGTTTGAATAACTGTACCACCAAACTTCGGTAATTTTTTAATCAGATATTCCATAATTTCAGAAGCTGGCGTAATTGGATAGGCTGCCATAAAGCGTGTCCCAGCTGCAAGTGCGCCAAGTGCTATAGCGTCATTACCAATCATAAACATACGGCGTTTCCCATCTGCTGGTGCTAATTCCCATTCACCTACACGTTCACCTAATAGGTCATTCATGATTTGTCGACCGCGTGCAATGGCCTCCATGTTTTTCTGAACAACTTCTTCACCTTTTTTACCAAAAATATCATCAACAACATTTTGGAATACTTCGTTTTCTAAATTTAACAATGACGCAGTTGCTCCAATTGCCACCATATTTTTCATTAATGAAGTACCTAACTCTGCTGCTACTTCCGTAAATGGTACTGCGAATAATGGTGCCTTAGAATCTTCTGGCTTCACTGGCTCAAATTTTGAGTCTGCTAAAATAATACCTTTTTCTGTTAATTCTTTATAATTAACATCAATTGTTTCTTGGTCAAACGCTACTAAAATATCTAAATCATCCGCTATAGATCGTACCTCTGTTGGACGAACTGTAATCTTATTATTCGTATGGCCACCTTTAATTCGAGAAGAGAAGTGACGATAACCGTATAGGAAGTAACCTAAACGATTCATTGCCATTGAGAAAATCTCACCTGTACTTTCAATCCCTTCACCCTGTTGCCCACCGACTTTCCATGAAAGCTGATGTAACATGTCAACAACTCCTTAAATCCAATGTATACTACTATTTTTCCTTCATAAGTTTAACACGAAGAAACGGTCTACACTATTGTTATTCCACGATTTAACCGAAAATCAGACCTTTGACTGAAAATCCTGTTCAATAAATTGTAATTATCAAAATACTTAAATTAAAAGGTAATTTTAGGAAGATAGGCGCTCTTTATCCTACTAATCAGTCATATGCCAGAGATTACTCTTCCGCTGAACTTCTGAGCAGATAATTTATACCTGATGCTTCAATTTCGGTTTAGATTAATTAAGCCCATTAATGCAGTATAAAAAATTAACTTACTAATTTCAAGTGACAGTTAACATGTTAAGGATGAGTAATTTTCCCGAAATTATGTAATTAGATGTTCCTGTAGCATAATGAAAAAATGCCCAGCACTTTAAAATGTGCAAGGCATTTTACTTCATTCCATTTTTATCGATTACGTTTTTCTACTAGAAGTTTCAAGGCTGTACGTTCCTCACCAGCAATTAAAATATCGGCAAACGCCGGTGCGCAAATTAAATCTGTGCCACTTGGCGCTACAAATCCGCGTGCAATGGCCACTGCTTTCACGGCTTGGTTAAGTGCACCTGCCCCAACTGCTTGCATTTCTGCCTGCCCTTTTTCTCTGATTACCGCGACTAATGCACCTGCAACTGAATTTGGATTAGAGCGTGATGATACTTTTAATGAATCCACAATTATTCCTCCCCGTTTCGCGAATAGTGTTTACGCTCAACAACTTGTGTCCCCCTTTTTGGATCTCAAGTTATTGTCCGTAGGTCATTTTATGCTCGGTAAGAAGAAAATAGACTATTTTCATTTCTGATATATTGCAAACAATCAAAAAAGAATGACTTTTCATTGTCAATTTGAATAGAAAAAACTATCGTGCATTTAGAGCATACACAATAGTTTCTTCCCTCATCCTTGAAACGGATAATCTTCATTTATATAGATTCGCTCACAATGTAGTGCTTTTCCTGTTTGATTATCTATGTCCACAAAAAAACCACTTAGCACGTCACGACCTTTTTTTGGCACCTCAAAACGTGATGGCATATTTGTTTGAAATTTATAAATAACACTTTCCTTCGTCATTCCTAAAATTTCATCGTAAGGACCTGTCATACCAACGTCTGTAATATAGGCTGTTCCATTCGGATAAATACGTGCATCAGCTGTCTGTACATGGGTATGTGTGCCTACGACTGCCGACGCCTTGCCATCTAAATGCCAACCAAGCGCAATTTTTTCACTTGTTGCCTCCGCATGAAAATCCACAAATACAAGCGGTGACGTTTTTTGTGCTTCCTCGATTAATTTCTCTGCCATCGCAAATGGGTCCTCATGAGGAGGTAAAAACACACGACCATGCAGATTAATAACAGATAAAGTCACACCGTTCTTTGAAATCTGTACCATCCCTTTACCAGGAGCCTCAGTTGAGAAATTTGCAGGACGAATCAAATAATCCGCATCATCAATAAAATCAAAGATATCTTTATTATCCCATGTATGATTTCCCATCGTAATGACATCTACACCCATTTGTAATAAGTCATTATAAATATTATGAGTAATTCCACGGCCTGCCGCCGCATTTTCACCATTTGCAATCACAACGTCTAGATTCCACTTTTTCTTTAAACGCGGTAAATATTTTTCTACTGCGTCTCTGCCAATTGAACCAACAATATCTCCTATAAACAATACTTTCATTTTTACATACGCCTCTTTCTATCAATTACGCCGCCATTTTATTGGAACAAGTTGTTGCTCTGCAAAGCCCTTTTTAATGGCTAGCTATATAACATCATTAATTGTAACCTCAGTAAGAGCATTAAGCAAAAAAATATGAAATATAATGATTACAACGTTAGTCCTTAAATCGGAATGGCAATCAGAGGGTGCGGGTGTAAAGTGAAAATAAAGTTACTTAATTTTGATTTAAAAATATAAGGGCCCCGCTACAAATTATATTGTAGTAAGGCTCTTTAAAGTTGTTTAATTCTTGCTCAACTAAAGCATTCCGTTAGTCCAATAAGTTTATTCTCCCTTATTTAAGGGCAGAATTTATCTTAGCGTTTGAAATCCACTTCAATTTCTCCACGTTCTGAATAAAAAATGACTCCATCCTCTGTCCATTTCGCATTATCTACTCCTAATGCCTTTAAACCATCAGGTGTTTCCTCACCGTCATAACGAATAAAAAATAATACTGGTTTATTATTTAATTTTTTTAAAATTCCCTGGAAAATCGTTGGTCGATAAAAGTAATAAAAGTGAGTTGTCTCTCCTAATGTAACGTTTCTATGTTCGATTATCAATGCATCTTCACCTATTGGAGAATCAATGCGGTTAACATCAAATTCTGCGAACAAATAAGCTAACTAAATTCCCAATATAAATAGAATGCTAATAATTGATACTAAAATGACTATATAGGTTCTTACTTTAAGAGAATTCGCAAACAGATAAAAAGAAGTCAGTGTAAGTATGGCAGGAAATAAAAAACCGTATCCAATGCCTACTAGAATATAAAAATAATAATTATTACTCTTTAATAAAAATATAAGCAAATCAAGGGCTATAAGAATTTCACAGCTAGTCTTTTTATGTTTTCTTTTATCCTATCCAATCTTCCCCTCCTTATAGAAGGGTCTAGAATTAAACTTCTTTATTATCTCTTAACAGCAGTTTTCCAAATTAACCCAAATTTTACTTTCCATGAGCTTCATCTCCATAAGACTACAATTTAAGTGATTCAAAATAATCGCACTTATCTAGACAATTTGTCATAGATTGCGCATGCATTGGCAGTAAAAAAGAGGTCTCCCTAGATTTTCATCTTGAGAAACCTCTAACATTCAATATTATTTCGCGTACTCCACAGCACGTGTTTCACGAATGACAGTAACTTTGATATGACCTGGATAATCGAGCTCTTCTTCAATTCGCTTACGGATATCTCGTGCTAAGCGATGTGAAGCCAAGTCATCAATTTTTTCAGGTTGGACAATAATTCGAATTTCACGACCAGCTTGAATAGCATAGGATTTTTCTACACCTTCATAGCTTTCAGAAATTTCTTCTAATTTTTCGAGTCTGCGGATATAGTTTTCGAGTGTTTCACTACGAGCACCTGGACGAGCAGCCGATAATGCATCAGCTGCAGCCACTAAAACCGCGATGACAGATGTTGCTTCTGTATCACCATGGTGAGAAGCAATACTATTAATGACTACTGGATGTTCCTTATATTTTGTTGCTAATTCCACACCGATTTCGACGTGGCTACCTTCAACTTCATGGTCAATTGCTTTACCAATATCATGTAATAAGCCTGCGCGACGAGCTAATGCTACATCTTCACCAAGTTCAGCAGCGAGTAAGCCTGCCAAATATGCGACTTCAATTGAATGTTTTAGGACGTTTTGTCCATAGCTTGTACGATATTTCATACGGCCTAAAATTTTCATTAAATCAGGATGTAAGTTATGAATGCCAATTTCAAATGTTGTTTGCTCACCTGTTTCACGGATTTGTTCATCCACTTCACGACGAGCTTTTTCCACCATTTCCTCGATTCGAGCTGGGTGAATACGGCCATCCTGTACAAGCTTTTCAAGTGCAAGTCGAGCCGTTTCACGACGAATTGGATCAAAGCCAGATAAAATAACAGCTTCTGGTGTATCATCAATAATTAAATCTATACCTGTTAGCGTTTCCAATGTGCGGATATTTCGTCCTTCACGACCAATAATTCGACCCTTCATTTCATCATTTGGCAAGTTCACGACAGATACCGTTGTTTCTGCAACGTGGTCTGCAGCAAAACGTTGTAATGCTAATGATAAAATTTCACGTGCTTTTTTATCTGATTCTTCTTTCGCACGTGTTTCTGATTCCTTCGTCATCACAGCAATGTCAGTTGCTAGCTCTTTTTCTACTTCCCCTAAGATAATAGTCTTTGCTTCATCTCTAGTTAAAGCAGAAATTCTTTCTAGCTCTGCTTTTTGCGAGGCAACGAGCTCGTCCACTTTGCTTTCCATCTGTTCAATATGCTGTTGTCTTTCGGCAAGAGCTTGTTCTTTACGCTCTAAGCCTGCTTCTCTCTTATTTAGAGCATCATCTTTGCGATCAAGATTCTCTTCTCTTTGCAATAAACGGTTCTCTTGTTTTTGAAGTTCTAAACGACGTTCACGAATGTCATTCTCAGCTTCAGTACGAAATTTGTGAGTTTCATCTTTGGCTTCAAGTAGTGCTTCTTTTTTCAATGCCTCCGCTTCTCGTTTTCCTTCTTCAACGATTGTTTCAGCAACATGTTTAGCACCAGTGATTTTTGAGTCATTCACTTTTTTCATGTAGATATAGCTAACAGCGGCACCAACGATGATTCCAAGCAAAGCGGAGATGATAGTAATTCCATCCATATGAACACCTCCTCTTGCTATTTGGGTAATACAGTTTCAGTCGGCGCATACATCAATTTCGCCTTGGCGTAATTACGTCCGGATTTTGAATTGGCCTATGCCTGCCAGGATGCAAGGTCCGTTAGCCGTTTTCGCAGGATGCGAAGGTTTTAGGCAAACATCCTTCTATTCATTGCTTTCAAAATCTGTAACATTCACCGGAGGCTTTGGGCCAACATGATGTTGGTCACTCAGTCGTTGCCACAGGACGTGGCATTCTTAGACTGAGTTCCTCTATTTCAGTAGATGTTTAAACACTCACTGAAAAGGAACCACATCCCATTCATCTCATCACCTTCAGAGGTGGGAGTTTTCTACTGAATGAAGATAAAATGTACTGCCTATTTAAAGTCATAATTCAGAAATTATACATATTTAATTGTATAGCTAGCCTTAAGCTCTGTCAAGGATAGTCGGGCACCTGTTCGCCCCTCTCCAGAAAAAAGTAATTGATAACCAATAGGTGAATAAACTTCCTAATACTTTTACACTAGATTTACATTTACCTATTTTACATAATAAGGAATAAACAGTGCTAAGGATACATTTTTAGACCCTCACTCAATGCATGATGTTATCTTTATGAGTATACCCACCTTTATATGGAATATAGACAAAAAAATACATTGTTCCCTCTCAAATTAGAGCAGGAACAATGCATTTAAATTATTTATCTTCAAGAAGAAGCATTAATTCTTCATCCACTTCTTCCTCATCATGAGCAGCGATTGTGTAGGAAGTAGCAGCGATACCATAAGAGGAACGGATCTTATTAGCGATTTCCTCCATAACGGCAGGATTTTCTTTTAAATATTGTTTTGCGTTTTCGCGTCCTTGTCCTAAACGTTCATCACCATAAGCATACCAAGAGCCACTTTTTTGAACGATATCAAGTTCAACACCTAAATCAACTGTTTCACCTTCTTTTGAAATCCCTTCTCCATACATAATATCTACCTCTGCTGTACGGAAAGGTGGTGCAACTTTGTTTTTCACAATCTTCACTTTTGTGCGATTCCCCATAATATCATTGCCTTGTTTAATGGCTTCTGCGCGGCGAACCTCTAAACGAACAGAGCTATAGAATTTAAGAGCACGTCCGCCTGGTGTTGTTTCCGGATTCCCAAACATTACACCAATTTTTTCACGTATTTGGTTAATGAAAATGGCAATCGTTTTCGATTTATTAATAGCACCTGAAAGCTTACGTAATGCCTGAGACATTAAACGTGCCTGTAAACCGACATGGGAATCACCCATATCTCCCTCAATTTCAGCTTTTGGCACTAATGCTGCTACCGAGTCAATAACGATAATATCAATCGCACCACTACGAACTAATGCTTCAGCAATTTCAAGTGCTTGTTCACCTGTGTCTGGCTGAGATAATAGTAGTTCATCAATATTAACACCTAACTTTTGTGCATAGATTGGATCTAATGCATGCTCAGCATCAATAAATGCTGCTTGTCCTCCAGCTGCTTGCACCTCTGCAATCGCATGGAGAGCAACCGTTGTTTTACCTGATGATTCAGGGCCATAAACTTCAATAATTCGCCCACGTGGATAACCACCAACACCTAATGCAGCATCAAGTGCTAGTGAACCGCTTGATGATGTAGCAATTTCTAAATCTGTTTTTTCGCCAAGTTTCATAATAGAACCTTTACCAAAGTTCTTTTCAATTTGTTTTAACGCCTGTTCTAAGGCTGCTTTACGATCACTCATTCATTTTCCTCCTTCGAAAACTGTTCACTGTTTTTCTCTATCTCTACTATACTTGTTTTTGAGAGAACACGCAAGAAAAAAGCGAACGTTTATTCGATTTTTCTTCAAAATAAAAATTTGAGTAAATTTCCTCTACCCAAATTCCTATTTTTTCTATTTAATAGCGTTTGGTGTATCCTCTTTCTTCCAAAAGTTGCATTAGATAATGACAGGTAAACTTTACAGCACGAAGTCGATTTGTATTACGCATACCTGATAAATGAAGTAAATACGTGATTGGTTCCTCATCAATGGCGATACCAATCCAAACTGTTCCTACTGGTTGGTGATCATGTGCTGTTGGTCCTGCTGCCCCTGTTAAACCAATACCAATATTCGTACCGAATTTTTGCTTTACAGCGCTAGCCATAGCCGCGGCACATTCACTGCTGACAATGCCATGTGTATCTAGTAATTGTTTAGAAAT
Organism: Lysinibacillus sp. NPDC047702; assembly: GCF_050272555.1. Lineage (NCBI taxonomy): Bacteria > Bacillati > Bacillota > Bacilli > Caryophanales > Bacillaceae > Lysinibacillus > Lysinibacillus sp. NPDC047702. Next base: position 53,035 of record NZ_JBNNMG010000007.1, read on the forward strand.
GTCGAGCTGTCTTATTTTTGCCTCTTCTGTATACGTTACAACGCCTCCAACGAGTGCATTCCCTACTCCCGGAATTTCTGCCAGCTCTGATTGAAATAACCCCGCAGTTAAACTTTCTGCAGCAGAAATAGTTAACTGATTATCAAGTAACATTTCTACTGTCTTAGAGGCAAGAGAATCATCATCTACACCATATTGATGGTCACCGACAAGCGCTTGAATTTCAGCTACCTTTGTTGCAATTAGCTGCTGTGCCTCCTGCACGGTTTCCGCTTTAGCAGTTACACGCAAGGTTACTTCGCCATCTGAAGCAAGAGGTGCAACAGTAGGGTTTGTTTGTGTATCTAAAATATCTTGAACACGAACCTCCAGCTCTGCCTCACCGATACCATAAAAGCGCATAATGTGAGAGACAATAACACCTCCAGCGTTTAACAACGCACCGAGCTTTGGTTTTGCCTCAAATTGGAACATTGGCTCAAGCTCTTTTGGCGGTCCAGGCAGCAAAATATATGTGCGTCCACCTTTTGTTAATATCATGCCGGGTGCCATTCCATGATGGTTTGCCAGAACTTCACTACCAGCTAATACTAATGCCTGCTTACGATTATTTTCAGTCATTGGACGACCTCGTTTAGCAAAAAATTGCTCAATATAAGTCAGGGCGACATCATCATGTTCAAGTGAAACATCAAGATGTCGTGCGATTGTTTCCTTTGTTAAATCATCTTTTGTAGGTCCAAGCCCACCAGAAAAGATGATTAAATCTGCCCGAGATTCTGCAACCGTTATAGCCTCATCTAAACGTTGGGAATTATCTCCAACAACTGTATGATAAAACACATTAATCCCCAACTCAGACAATTGGTTAGAAATAAATTTCGCATTTGTGTTCGTAATTTGACCAAGCAATAATTCTGAGCCAACTGCTAGAATTTCAGCATTCATGATCCACAAGACCTTTCTTATTTAGACTCAAGTAAAACACGTCGATTTAGATAGAAATAATCCCATCCAGACCATAATGTGAAGAACAATGCAATATATAACATTATTATATCGAATGGAATACCAATAAGCGTAAAGATTGTATTGTGTAAAAGTGCTGCCGCGATAGCAACAATTTGTGCCCATGTTTTAATCTTGCCAAGCTGATTTGCCGCTACGACTTCTCCTCCACCAGCCAATATTAAACGTAAACCTGTTACAGCAAATTCACGGCTGATGATGACAATAATGATCCAAGCAGGCGCCATACCTAGCTCCACCATTAAAATAAAAGCCGCTGAAACAAGTAATTTATCAGCCAGCGGGTCTAAAAATTTCCCAAATGTCGTCACAAGATTATACTTACGTGCATAATAACCATCCACCCAATCAGTTGTTGAAGCAAAGATAAAGATAAGGGCACCTACAAAGTGATGAACAGGCATCTTTGCACCGAATAGTGACATTGTTCCCCAGCCAAAATCAAACATCATTACAATAACAAAAAACGGAATAAGTAAGATTCGAGAGATGGTAATTTTATTTGGAATGTTCATTTTTCTAACACCTTTCATGATGAAAGAAAGTAGTCATCATTAGATGACTACTGTTCTTTATTGAAATTGATGACGATGTTTTGCGTTACGATTTGTTGTGCATACGTTAACAGCTCGTCATTAATATATATCTTAGCCTGTTGTGAATTACCTAAGCGAATGCGAACATAGTTTTGAGAAGTTGCATCAAATTCTACCACTTCTCCTGCATTATATACGTCTGGATTTGCTAGTAATTCTTGTTTCTGTTGATTACGAATACCGACGAATGTAGGACCTGACACTTCAATACGTATTTTAAGTGTGTCTGTTCCTGTTAACGTATAAGAAGTTGTAGCTCCATCCGCTTCTACAGTACCCGCTGAAATCGATTGTTTAACATCTTCAGCTTGGTTTTCATCAGGTGTTTCTTCTTTTGTTGAATCCTTAGAATCTGCTGAATCTTTCTTGTCATTTTCAGCTTTTTTCTCAGCATCTGCTTTTTCTTTTTCACTATCGATTGGTTTTACTTTTGAATCATATTCTATTTCTGAAGGTTTATTGTCCTCATCATTTGTTCCTGCACTATTTTTAGATTGCACTAAAACCCAAATTACTACAATGATGACAATGATAAATAAGCCAACAATTATTTTCGGCATTGCCTCCATCATTTTATTGGAAGGGCCCTTTGTAACTTTTCTTCTGCTTGGGCTATTCGTTATGGACTGGCTGACCTGATCGTTCGGTGTACTTGGCAGCTCGCTTTTATAGGTTTCTAAAAGCTCTTCTGCGTTTAACCCAACAGCATCTGCATATTGTTTAATAAAGGCTCGTACATAAAACGAACCAGGCATAATCGAATAATTGCCCTCTTCAATTCCTACTAAATAACGCTTTTGAATTTTCGTTATTTCTTGTAAATCGTCTAAGCTATAGCCTTTAGACAGTCTCGCTTCTTTTAGACGAGTCCCTAATTCTGCCACTCATAACACCTACTTTAATATCAAATTAAAAATTAAATCCTCCAAATGAATCGGATTCGGACATCATATGATTTTTTTCCATTATTTCATAAGTGATTTCTTCATCTGGGTGATGACGTAGTTCAATGATATAATCAAAATCCTCTATCTTATATTCTGAGTGCTGAACAAACATATCTGGATGCTCTACCACCTTAATGGAAGGCATATTCATCATTTCACGCACTAGTTGTAAATGTCGTTCATCAGAAGAGCGACGTGTCACAATGCCATCTAATATAAAAATATTATTGTCACTGAATTCATCACCAGCGAGTTTATTCCGGACAGTTTGCTTAATCATTGTAGACGACAAAAAAATCCACTTTTTATTAGCACATACACTTGCCGCAACAATCGATTCAGTTTTTCCAACACGAGGCATACCACGTATTCCTATGAGCTTATGCCCCTCTTTTTTAAAAAGCTCAGCCATAAAGTCAACTAAGATACCAAGTTCGTCTCGTACAAAACGGAAAGTATTTTTTTCATCTGCATCTCGAGGAATATAATGACCGTGCCTAATAGCTAAACGATCACGGAGTTTAGGTTGTCGAAATTTGGTTACGTTAATATGTTCCATTGTCGAAACAATTGTACGAAAACGCTCAATTGCCTCATCATTGTCTGTATGCACTAACATACCACGTCGATCCTCATCGACACCATTAATTGAAATAATATTGACACGAAGCATCCCTAAAAGTGAAGCAATATCTCCTAATAATCCAGGGCGATTCACCTGAATTTCATATTCAAAGTACCAATCGCTCAAACACACTCGTTCCCTTCCTATTAGTTAACGTAAAAAATCCTTTATAAGTTCCATCATAGCTGATTTTTTATGTAATGGAAAGTTAGAATACATGGAAATACCTCGTTATTTTTAAAAACTTACTATTTTTTTTATAAGCTCACTAAATAGGCTTACATACGTTCCCTTTTCGATAGAAAGAATGTTTTTGGTATAGAAAAAAGAGGAGAAAGCTCTCCTCTTTTTTTTACTGCACATGCTTATTTTGAACAAGCTTAATGACACAATTCGCCAGCGCTTCTTTTTCATCTTCAGAGGCAACGCCCCATAAATCCGACAGCACTCGCTCTTGTTCGTTTTTAGGGTCGACATTTGTCGCCAAATATTCGCCAATTTGTACAGCTGCTTGCTGAATCATTTTCTTTGGCATACCAGTTGATTCTGCCTGCATAACATTTTGCCCTAAAAACGATGTCCATTTTTGCCAGTTTTCTAAAATGGTCATATGTTCCTCCTCCTTTACACATGTAGTATGTGCAAAAAAGAATATTATATGTACCAACCACCATTTAAACGAATTATTTGTCCGGTAACATAATCTGCTTTTCCTGAAAGATAGAAGCGCACCATCTCAGCCACATCTGTAGTTTCTCCTATAATACCTAACGGAATGTCTTCTAGAATGTAATTAAGCTCCTCTTTACTTAAATGACTATTCATCGAAGTATTAATAAATCCTGGTGCAATTGCATTCACACGAATTCGTGACAATGCGGCTTCCTTGGCATAGGACTTTACAAAAGCATGCTGAGCGCCCTTTACCGTAGCATACAGTGCTTCACCAGCAGAGCCTGCTTCTCCCCAAATAGAACCGATAAAAAGCACATAGCTGACGTCATGGGCTCGGAGCTTAGATGAAAGCAATGCTGTCAAACGCATAGGATTTTGCACATGGACACGCCATAAAGCATCCATATCATCAACTGTCGTATCTTCAAGGAGAGAATAATGCGCCTGACCGCTTGAAAAAACAATTGCCTGCACAGTAAAAACTTGTGAAGCAACTGACTCAGCGCCCGTTTCTTTTGAAAAATCTCCTTGCACAAGTATAAACTCCTGTGCAGGAAAATTTTCTGAGAGGGAAAGTAATAAATCCTGGGCAGCCTTCTCGTTATTCGAATAATGGATATAGATAGACCAACCGTCTGCGGCTAGACTGTGGCAAATAGCACGGCCAATCTCCCCTGATGCCCCTAGTACAAGGGCAAATTTCTTCACTACTTGCCCTTCTCTGTCGGTAAAATTTTAAAAACAGTTTGTTGAGATTCACCTTGAATCGAAGTAAATGCTTTTTTCAAATCCTCTATCGTCAGTTCCTCTAATACAGGCACGACATCGAATAAATTCATATCATTAAATGAATAGCGTGTGAATTGGTTAGCGATAAATTCAATAGAATTCAATGCACGTAAGAAGAATCCAATTTTCTTACGTTTTACTCGTTCTAAATCCGCAGGCTCAAATTGTATCTTTTCATCATACTTTGCTAGTTCTTCTTTAATAGCTTTCTCTAATGCAGCCGGTTCCGTTGAATCAGAGCCGATCATAGCAAAGCCAAAGCCTTTTTCTAACGTAAAATCAAAGGCATAGGTTTCATCAATCAAACCTCCATCATAAACACGCTCATAAAAGCTTGAGGTACGGCCAAAAATAAGCTCTAGCGCAATTTGAACAGAAAGCTCATGCTTTAACATGTCACGCCCAGAAAGATTTGTATCTTTTGCTTTTAAACCAATATACATCTTCGGCTTTTGTACATCCATATTCAATGTACGCTCTTTAATTGCCACTTCAACCGGCTCCTGATCAAAGAAGCGTTGAATAGGTGCTGGCTCAGGAAAATCCTTGTTATTTTGATTTTCGCGAATAAATGCCATCATTTCATTCGGATCAACAGCCCCAATAACAAATAGAAGCATATTAGCTGGATGATAGAAAGTATTGTAGCACGTATATAAATGATCAGCGGTAATGCCGTCAATCGACGCTATAGTACCAGCAATATCAATTTTTACTGGGTGTGTATGATACATATTTTCAATCGTACCAAAGTATAGACGCCAATCTGGCTGATCATCATACATGGTAATTTCCTGTCCAATAATGCCCTTTTCTTTATTGACCGTTGCTTCAGTAAAATAAGGCTCTTGCACAAAATTTAGTAATGTTTCTGTGCTTTTATAAATATTGTCTGTAGATGAAAATAAATAAGCAGTACGTGTAAATGACGTAAAGGCATTGGCAGAAGCACCAAATTCGCTAAACTTTTGGAAGACATCTCCATCTTCCTTTTCAAACATTTTATGCTCTAAAAAGTGGGCAATGCCATCAGGTACTGTAATGCTTTCTGTTTCACCAATTGGCACAAATGTACGATCAACAGAGCCGTACTTAGTTGTGAAAGTGACAAATGTTTTAGAAAATCCTTTTTTCGGCAAAATATAAACATCTAAGCCGTTTTCAAGTTTCTCATAGTAAAGTGTTTCATCTAATTGCTTGAATTCAATTGTTTTCATTGTGCGGCTTGCTCCTTCCCACATAAGAAATAGACCGCTTCTAGCTGCACTTGCTTTGCCATATTAACAACATCTTCCTTCGTCACAGCTTTCCACTTATTAGCCCAGGTTTCAACAGAGAATTCCTCGGGTAAATCTTTATATTGATCAAAAATTTCTATTTGTCCTCGGGCAGAATCCAATGATTCTTTTAATTGATTAGTCAGCATAGCTTTTGTTTGCTCTAATTCCAAATCTGTAATTTCGCCTGCTTGCATAACAGCAAGTTGTTCTTTAATGAGTGATAGCGCTTTTTCTTCATTCTTTGGTTCAATTCCAGACACAACAAACACTAAGCCATAATGTGATGCATATGAACTAGATGCGTAATAAGCGAGACTTTCCTTTTCACGGACATTCATGAATAATTTAGCATGTGGATAACCGCCAAAGACACCGTTAAAGATTTGCATTTTTGCAAAGTCTGCATCACCAAATCTTACAGGTGTACTAAAGCCGATATGCATTTTTCCTTGCTTCATTTCTTGTTGTTCACGAACATAATCATTTTGTGGATGTTGCTGTGGTTGCACAGCAGGAATTTCTTCTGGAGTACGATCGTTAAATGGTAGCGCTTTTTTCAGCTTCGCTACAATTTCGTCTTCATTAATATCCCCTGCGACATAGATGTCTACTTTATCATTCGCAAGCATGGATTGATATGCATCAAGTAATGAAGTAGGTGTAATTTTTTGAATGTCCTCAACAGAGCCGTTAGCAGAAATAGAGGCTGGTTCATTTGGACGTAAAATTTGCTGAAGGCGAACCTGAGCAAAGCGAGATTTGTCGTCGAAGATGGATTCAATACGCTGAATGACCATTTTCTTCTCTCGTTCTACAATGGATTCTTTAAATACGCCGTTTTCTAAATTAGGTTCAAATATTGCAGTGTGTATAATACCAAGTACTTCATTTAAAACACTTGTATTAGCTAAATAGTGATCATTTACAGTCTCTATATTCATTAGTACTGTATGTTCGTTACCACGTTTAGAAGTGTCAAAATACAACACTGTGCCATATAAGTCATCCAAAAAGCTTCGGAATGCAGCAGTCGTTGTATATTTGGCGTTACTATGTTGCAAAACATTTGTTAACACAGTACGTTCAGATGCATTTTGAGCCGTTAATGCTCTTCTCCATTTAATTGAAAAATTTACGGTTTTAAATTGGGTTGTTTGTCGGATATGCAAGTTGACACCTTTTGCAAAAGGTATTGTTTTAAACATATGGAACCCTCCTATCCTTCTTAATATAACAATGTACTACACATACTATACATGGCTATTATCTATAATTGCAAAAAGAATCCAAAGTATGTATATAAAAAGTGTAAAATTACATTTGCATGATAAAGCAACATCTCTATTTTCCTAAACATTTATGATATGTACAAGGAAAAAGACTGAGCATTTTCGCTCAGCCTTTAACTTTTTAGAGATACATTTTACTTTCGTTTTAACGTTTCCCTTTAATATAAGGTTGTCCACTAGCCTTTGGTGCACTTGCTTTACCGATAAAGCCAGCTAATGCAAAAATCGTTAGGACATACGGTAATATTTGTAAATACACTGCTGGAACATTTTCGATCAATGTAATTTGATTTCCTGCGATACTCAATGTTTGCGCTAAACCAAAGAATAACGCAGCGCCAAGTGCTCCAATTGGATGCCATTTCCCGAAAATCATTGCTGCAATCGCCATGAAACCTTGCCCAGCAATTGTTGCGTGTGAGAAGTCATGTGTAATTGTTTGCGCATAGACAGCACCGCCCAGACCACCAAGTGCTCCAGAAATTACAACTGCAATATAACGCATTTTATTCACGTTTATACCCATTGTATCTGCTGCCATCGGGTGCTCACCAACTGCACGAAGGCGTAAACCAAATGGCGTTTTATAGATGATAAACCATGCGCCAAGTGCTACTGCTAAAGCTAATATAGAAGTACTATAAACCTCTTTAAACAACAATGGACCAAAGAATGGAATATCCTCTAAGTAAGGGATTCCGAAACGACGAATAGGTTGGTCAATCATATCCGTTTGACCTTTATCATAAATCATTTTTACTAAAAAGACCGTTACAGCCAGACCTAATAAGTTGATGGCTACCCCTGATACCGTTTGGTCGGCACGGAAGGAGATTGAAGCAACAGCATGGAAAAGTGAGAAGATACCTCCTACAATAACAGCTGCAAGCATTGCCACCCAAATGGTTGCTGCACCGAATACTGAAGCAAATTCTAAATTGACAAAAATACCGACAAAGGCTCCAACTATCATTAAACCTTCTAGCCCGATATTAACAACACCAGAGCGTTCAGAGAAAACACCACCGATAGCTGTAAAGATTAATGGTGTTGCATAAAGAATCGCAGAAGGGATGATGAAATATAACATTTCTAAAAAGCTCATGTTATTGTCCCTCCTTTTTCTTGCTTAACTTTTGTAATGCTACTCGAATAATATAGCCTGATGCTACGAAGAAGATAATCAATGCAATAATAATCGAAACGATTTCTTCTGGAATACCTGCAGCATTTGGCATATTTAGCGCACCATATTTAAGTGAACCGAATAATGAGGCACCAAATACAACCCCTAGTGGTGTGTTCGCACCTAGTAAGGCAACAGCAATACCATCGAAACCTATCCCTGTAAAGCCTGGTTTAATAGAAGCATTTTGGAAAGTACCTAGTGCCTCCATCGCTCCACCTAGACCTGCAAACATACCTGAAATTGTCATGGCTAAAATAATATTTTTATTGACACTCATACCTGCATATTCTGCAGCATTTTTGTTAAATCCTACTGCTTTAAGCTCGTACCCTCGTGTTGTTTTTTCTAAAATAAACCACATCACGACTACCATTAAAAGTGCAACAATGATCCCATAGTGAAGACTTGAATTGTCTGTAAGCTCTCTTAAAAACGGAGAACGTAAAGAGGCAGACTCATGAATACGTTCTGTTTTAAAGCTACCGTTTGACAATCTTTTAATCACTGCGTTCGCAATATAAAGTGCAGTGTAGTTTAACATAATTGTCGCAATAACTTCGTGAACTTTAAATTTCGCTTTTAAGAAACCTGCAATAAAGGCCCAAAATGCACCTGCTACTGCCGCAGCAAGCAATGCTAATGGTAAATGAATTATTTTTGGTAATTCAAAGGCGTATCCTACCCATGCGGCAGCAAGCCAACCTAAAATTAACTGACCTTCAACACCAATATTAAATAAACCTGTACGGAAGGCAAATGCTACAGCAAGACCCGCCAATAGATACGGTGTTATTTGACGGATTGTGTTCCCGATTGAATATGAATCTCCAAAAATACCTGTCCAAAGAGCGATATAACCTTGTATTGGGTCATAGCCGCTGACTACCATTACGATAGCACCAACAATTAAACCGATAATAATAGAGATGATAGGAACGAGTATATTAATGACACGATTTGACATTAGTCGTTCCCCTCCTTCGTACTATTCTTTTTATTTTGACCTGCCATTAATAAGCCAAGCTCTTGTTCTGAAGTTTCCTTTGGATTTAATTCATCTACAATTTGTCCATCATAAATAACAGCAATACGGTCTGAAACATTCATAACTTCATCTAATTCAAATGAAATTAACAGAACAGCTTTTCCATTATCACGTTGTTCGATCAGACGAGAGTGAATAAACTCAATGGCCCCTACATCAAGCCCACGCGTTGGTAAAGCGGCAATTAATAAATCTGGATTTCGATCAATTTCACGACCAATGATTGCTTTTTGCTGATTACCACCAGAAAGTGCACGTGCTGGCGTCATTTCACCATTACCTGTACGTACATCATACTCTTTAATAACCTGTTGTGCTTTTTCAGATACCTTTTTGTAATCCATAACAAAGCCCTTTGCAATTGGAGACTGGTAGTAAGTTTGTAATACAATATTATGCCCAATTGGGAAATCTAACACTAAACCATGCTTATGACGGTCTTGAGGAATATGCCCAACACCCTCCTCAGTAATTTTTCGCGGCTTCATATTCGTTATATCTTTACCATTTAATTTCACAGAACCACTTTTGATTTTACGCAGACCTGTAATGGCTTCGATTAATTCGGATTGACCATTGCCATCTATACCTGCAATACCAACGATTTCACCCTTACGAACCTTTAAGTTTAGACCTTTTACTTTATCAATATTACGGTAGTCTGTAACGACCACGTTTTCAATAGATAGCACTTCTTCAGTAGGTGTAGCCTCTGTTTTCTCTGTTTTGAATTCAACCTGACGACCTACCATCATCTCTGCTAGTTGTTCTGGGTTTGTTTCTGCCGTGACAACAGTTCCAATACCTTCACCTTTGCGGATAATAGTTACGCGATCTGAAACTTCCATAATCTCTTTTAACTTATGAGTAATTAAAATAATTGATTTTCCTTCTGCTATTAAACGACGCATAATCTGTATTAATTCAGTAATTTCCTGTGGTGTTAGAGATGCAGTAGGTTCATCAAAGATTAAAATTTCTGCTCCTCGATATAAAGTTTTTAAGATTTCAACACGTTGTTGCATCCCAACAGTTATATCCTCAATTTTCGCATTCGGATCAACATCTAGACCATATTTTTCAGAAAGGGCTCGTACATTTTTAGCTGCATCCTTAATATTAACAATTCCCATTTTTGTCGGCTCAGAACCTAAAATAATGTTCTCTGTTACTGTAAAATTTTCCACTAACATAAAGTGTTGATGCACCATACCAATTCCTAAATCATTAGCAACATTCGGGTTTGTAATATTAACAGCCTTCCCACGAACTCGAATTTCGCCTCCCTCTGGTTGATACAAACCAAAAAGGACGTTCATTAAAGTCGACTTACCTGCACCGTTTTCGCCTAGCAATGCATGGATTTCGCCTTTTTTTAGTTGGAGGGTGATATTATTATTCGCCACGAAATCGCCGAACTCTTTACGGATTCCTAGCATCTCAATCACATGTTCCAAATTAGTCACTCCCTTAATAGGCACTTTTGTAATAAAATTTCGCTATGGCGTATTCGTATCTGCTGCTTAGACTTTTGATACAGATAAGCAATACGTCTAGTTTTTGAAATGATATGAAGAATTGTATTAAATCTAATACTAGCTATTTGTTACTGTCATTAAAGCAGTGAAGTAAGCCAATATTTCTATCTTCGCTCAGTGGGCAATTGGTTTTCCCAATTAACAAAAAATTCACTCATATTTTGTCCTGCCAATAGAGGTCGGTATTTTTCTGAATGAAGATAAATTAATACAGGAAAGGTCATCGTTAGAAACCTTTCTTCTATTAATTTGTTTCCATCAATACTCATAAACTCGCGATTAAATTATATGAAATTCCTAGCTCTATTTAAAAAATAATCAAATAGTATAAATAGTCGAAATATAACGATAGATTGAAAAATCATCATAAGGGGTCTGCTAATAGTCCCTTATGATGATCAAGAGATGAATTATTTTTCCACTTTTTCTGGAACGACGATTTCACCGCTAGCAATTTTTTCTTTATATTCGTCAATTACTGCCTGTACATCCGCTGGGATTGCACCACGAGAATCAGCAAGTTTTACACCATCTTCAGCTAAACCGTAAGTAAGTGTTTCACCACCTGGGAATTTACCGTTTTTCGCTTTATTAGAAATATCTACTACTGCTGTATTAACACCTTTTAACATAGAAGTTAACGTTATATTTGTTTTATCGTCTACTTTACCTTCTTCATATTGGTCAGCATCTACACCGATTACCCATACATTTGCATTAGGATCTTTAGCTTTACGCTCTTTTGCCTCAGAGAAAACACCGTTACCAGTTGCACCTGCAGCATGGAAAATAATGTCTACACCTGAAGAGTACATGCTGTTCGCAGTAATTTTTCCAAGATCCGCTTTATCAAATGCAGCAGTATATTTTACTTGAATTTCGATATCAGGATTTACAGCCTTTGCTCCTGCTACGAAACCAGCGTGGAAACGGTTAATAACCGGAATATCCACACCGCCTACAAAGCCGATTTTACCTGTTTTAGTCATTTTCGCTGCAGCAACACCTGCTAGGAACGCACCTTCTTGCTCTTTGAACAAAACATTTACTACATTGTCAGCTTTTACTTCTGCATCAATTAATGCGAAATGATTATCTGGGTTATCTGCAGCAACTGCTTCCACAGCGTCAGCCATCATGAAGCCAATTCCGAAAACTAAGTCAAAATTACGACGAATTAAGTTGTTTAAGTTTGTTTCATAGTCAGCATCTGTTTTTGATTGTAGGTACTCAAAACCACCTTCACCTTTTGAAAGACCATGTTCTTTACCGTAGGCTTTAACACCTTCCCAAGCAGATTGGTTGAATGATTTATCATCCACGCCACCTACGTCCGTAACCATTGCTACTGAGAATGCTTCTTCGTTGTTATTTTCGCCTGATGATGCATTTTCATTTTCTTTTGCTGGTTTTTCATCCTTCGCGCCACATGCACCAAGAATAGCACTTGCTGCTAAAACTGATGATAATACTAAGCCAAATTTACGTTTTTTCATTGTGTTAACCCCCCAAAGGTAATGTAATTAGCAGGAAAATATTTAGAAATGTTCTACACCCGTTTACGAACTACATGGAAGCTGAATTTATCAGCTCGGAAATAATTTTTTGAATACAGCACTACTTGATCATGATCATCGTAATGCAACTGCTTTAATACTAAAAGAGCTGTTTCACGGCCACAATTTAAAATCGGTGACGCTTGCTCATGATACCCTACTGGATCTATATATGTTACAGCATAGGCCACATGAATTTTCCCAGATTGTTCAAGTGCAGAGAAGAGTGAAACCTCTTTATTTTCTACAAAGTCAGTTGGCAGAAAGCTAGCCGGTAATCTGTCTATACAATAAACGACTGGCTCGCCATCTGCTGTTCTGACACGTTCAATCGTGAGTATTTTATCTTCGTCATCACATTGGAAGCGTTTTAAATCTTCCTCAGAAGGTATGTTTTCGGTCGCCTTTAAAAAGAGGGAACCGGGCTCCATACCAGCTGTCTCTATCATTGAAGAAATGCTTGATAAATGCTCGATGCCTGATGTAAACAACGGCTTAGGGTTGACAAACGTACCTACCCCATGTCGACGCACAATCACATTTTCCTCTTCCAACAGTCGAAGCGCTTCACGAAGTGTTGCTCGACTGACTCCTAGTGATTTGGATAATTCAAATTCTGAAGGCAGTTTTTCATTTTCTTTGAAAACACCTGTTTCAATGTCAGACTTTAAACGATCAATTACTTGAAGATAGAGATGACGATGATCTGCTTTAATAGTCACATATATCACCACCAAATCAGAGATCAGACATCTGATGTACAACATTCCTACTAATCGTTCATAAATATAACATTTTTGCAGAATGAAATCAATTACACCTTAGCGTAATTACTATCCGAATTTTGCATTGTATTTGTACAATCTAAACAACTCCCCAAATATACAACAATATCCTCAATTATGTTGATTAATCGTATTGATGAACAAGTACTTGTCGGGGTTTACTTCCCTCCGAAGGGCCGACGATTCCTCGTTGTTCCATCTGATCGACAATGCGGGCAGCTCTCGAATAGCCGATACGGAAGCGGCGCTGCAACATTGAAACAGAAGCCGTCTGCATACTTACAACCAATTGCACAGCCTCATCAAATAATTCATCTGTTTCCTCAAGTATCGTATCTTCTTCTGTTGGAATCATCTCTTCCTGATACTGTGCTTTTTGCTGTTCTATAACAAAGTTAACGACTGACTCTACTTCCTGATCTGATAAAAAGGCACCTTGTACACGTTTTGGCTTTGATGCACCAGCAGGTAAAAATAGCATATCTCCCCGACCTAATAATCGTTCTGCTCCACCCATGTCTAATATCGTTCTGGAATCAATTGCGGAAGATACCGCAAAAGCGATACGTGAAGGAATATTCGCTTTAATCACTCCTGTTAGTACATCTACACTAGGACGTTGAGTGGCAATAATTAAATGAATCCCTGCAGCACGTGCCATTTGCGCTAATCGAGTAATCGAATCCTCGACATCACTGGAGGCAACCATCATTAGATCCGCTAACTCATCCACAATTACAACAATATAAGGTAATTTTGGATGTTTTTCATCAGTTTGTTCATTTACCTTTAGTACGTGATTATTATAGCCCTCAATATTACGTGTACCTGTATGTGAAAACAGATCGTAGCGACGTTCCATTTCTGCAACGACTTTTTTTAGTGCTTGTGATGCCTTTCGTGCATCTGTAACAACCGGCGCTAAAAGGTGAGGAATCCCATTATATACATTTAATTCCACCATCTTTGGATCAATCATCATCAATTTGACCTCATGTGGTTTTGTACGCATTAGTATGGATACAACAATGCCGTTTATACACACACTTTTACCACTTCCAGTTGAGCCAGCAACAAGTAAATGTGGCATTTTATTAAGCTCGGCAAGTACAGCTTGTCCTGTAATATCACGACCAAATGCAACTTGCAATAAAGCTTCTGGCTTCGCTCCGTCTTTTGACTCTAACACTTCCCGTAGTGTGACAATGGCTACCTCGCTGTTCGGTACTTCAATACCAATTGCAGACTTTCCAGGAATAGGTGCTTCCATACGAATGTCCTTTGCAGCAAGTGCCAAGGCAAGATCATCCTGAAGATTTACAATTTTACTTACTTTTACGCCAATGTCTGGCAATATCTCGTATTTAGTTACGGCTGGTCCTAAATGAACTTGGGTAACTTTTGCCCTTACACCAAAGCTTTGTAGCGTTTGTTCTAGTTTTTTTGCATTTGCCTGAATCACTGAATATTCACCGCTTTGGTCATGTTGCGGTGGTAATTGTAATAAATTATAAGAGGGAAGTTGATAATCTGCATTTTCCACTGTATCAGCGCCTTGGATATGGACATCATCCACGATCTCTCCATATTCAATACCCTCTATGTCATTACTCTCAAACACTTCTCGTTCTTGAGAAACATTTTGAGTAAAGGCTGAGATAATTGGTTCATGGGTAATTTCCTCTTCTTCTTGTAATTCATAAGTATGATCAACAGCGGCAATCTCATCCGTCATATCACTTGTTGACCGGCGATTTTTAGGTTTCTTTGGTTCATTTTTCTTCTTCTCTTTTTGTTTTTTTTGCCATTTACCAAAATGAGCAGGCATTATTTCTGCTAGATATGGGACAAGTGCTTTTCCCGTAACTAAAATTAACCCAATAAAGAAGATCACCCATGCAACAACCTTAGCCCCTGAAGTCTCAAATAGAACATGTGACATACTAAATAGCAAGGCACCAATCATTCCCCCACCAAGTGCATTACTTCGCTGGACAACCCCCTCCGTATTAATTAAAATACGCCAAGACTCTCGCAACACAGATTCTGATAATAAACCACCTGATTTTGATAGCTGTTCAAAAAGAATACCATGGCTAAAAATTGTTAAACTCATAACAATTAGGAACATCCCTAAAATCAGACGGTCCTTCAAGCTTACTTTTTTCTGGCCAATCATTAGCAATAAAGCAACAAATATAAGCATAAATGGCACAGCAAAATACAAATTTCCTAAAAGAAACATTGCTATCGTTGTTAGAAAACGCCCAATCATGCCATATTCAAAAATCATAATAACGGCAATTGCAATTAAGATGAGTCCTAATATTTCAAACATCAGCGGATGCATCTCTTTTTTTTCGGTTGTACCTTTTCCTTTAGTGACTTTTTTTCTTTTACTAGTCGCCATCTATTTCACCCTCTTTTACAATCCATTCTATATATGAAATGAATCCTATCATGTAGAACTTAATTATTTCAAAAAAAAGGATTTTCCACCGTATACACTCGGCTAGAAAATCCTTTTTCATTCATTTCTCACTCAAAGCTGGAACGATGAGTTTTTTAATATTCCATAATGATTGGGATAATCATTGGGCGGCGCTTTGTTTTCTGGAATAAGTATGTGTTCAGTGTATCTCGAATTTCTTGTTTAATGTTTGTCCATTCAAATGTATCTTTACCTACATATTTTTCAATAACATTCTTTGCAATATCAGAAGCTTCCACCATTAGCTCCTCTGATTCTCGAACGTAAACGAAACCGCGTGATAAAATTTCTGGTCCAGATGCAATTTTCTTTTGAGCACGGTTTAATGTGACAACAACAATGAAAATACCATCTTGTGATAATAATTTACGATCACGCAAAACAATATTACCTACATCACCAACGCCAATACCGTCGATTAATACATTACCAGCTTGTACACGACCACTCATACGCATTTTACCATTCTTGTACTCTACAATATCCCCTTTATCAGCGATAAAAATTTGGGATTTTTGCATACCCAGTTGTTGAGCGAGTTTAGAATGCGCTATCAGCATGCGGTACTCTCCTTGCACAGGAATAAAGTATTTCGGTTGCATCAAGTTAAGCATTAGCTTTAAATCTTCTTGGCTTCCGTGACCTGATACATGAACATTCTTGCTAGATGTTAAAATTTCAGCACCTGCTTTTGAAATCGAGTTCATTGTATTAGCCATTTGTACTTCCATGCCAGGTGAAGGTGTAAAAGTAATTAAGACTGTATCATCCTGCTTAATTTTAATGTCTCGATGATGCTTACGAACGATCTTTTCTAGCGCATCAAGTGGTTCTCCTCGATTACCAGTGGCAATAATAATAATCTCATCGTCTTGATATTTATGCATTTCTGAAATAGGGATAACTGTTTCTTCTTCAACTGTTAAATAGCCAAGTTGCACACCTAAATCCACAGCTTTTTCTAATGGTTTTCCGACAATGACAACTTTGCGGAATGAATTTTGAGCTTGCGTAAACACTTGCTGAATGCGAATAAAATTCGATGCGTACACAGCAACTAAAATACGGCCTGGTGCTGAATGGAATGTTTTTGATAATTGCTCCTCAATAACAATCTCAGATGTCGTATAACCTGGTCGCTCCGCTTCACATGACTCAGATAGCAAAATAAATACGCCTTCTTCTCCTAGCTGGGCCATCTTAGCTAAATCAGGCTTAAATTTACCTGTCGCAGATTGATCGAATTTAAACTCACCTGTATGAACAATTGCTCCTTCAGATGTATGGAACACTACCCCTAACGAATCGGGAATACTATGTGTTGTATGGAAGAATGTTACATACGTTGAGTTAAAATTCATACGACTTCGATTGGTAACCTCAAAGAATTTCACCTGATGTGGAGCAGGTAATTCCTTTAAATGTTCCTTGGCAAGTGCAATTGTTAGCTTTGATCCGTACACTGGTGCTTTTACTTTTTGTAATACATAGGCAATCGAGCCAATTGCATCTTCATGACCATGCGTTAAGAAAATGCCTTTCACACGTTCTTTATTTTCTTCTAAATACGTAATATCTGGAATTACAATATCAATGCCCAGCATTTCGTCTTCTGGGAACATTAGACCGCTATCTACTACAAATAGCTCCTCATCAATTTCTACTACGCACATTGCTTTACCAATTTCGCCCACACCACCTAGTGGAATGATACGAATTAATTCATTTTTCTTTTTTGTCAATTTATTTCCTCCTAAAAGATATCCCGAACAGCAACCACTTAACATTCATTATACGATTTGCAAAGCTTTTGCACAAATTAAAAATACATGTTTCATGATGGAAACAAAAAAATTATTACGAATTCCTGTTGCTATTAGATGGAAAGAAAGGGAAAGACCTAATAGGAGAAAGTCTAAAATTTTGACTTCTAGATGTGCAAAATATTTGATTTTAAAGTTGTCTGGGGATTATTCTATAGCACTTTTCTTTCCAACTTGCGTGATTTTTGGCGCTACTTGGGGTTTTTCTCCTACCTGAGTGGAGTTGGATGCTACCCTAGCAGTTTTCTCTCTCACCTAGTGAAAATGCCGCTTCCTGAGCGGTTTTCACCCTCACCCGAGCGGCTAGTCCCTTACCCGAGCGGTTTTCATTCTCACCTGAGCAGTTATCTCCCTTACCTGAGCGTTTTTCACTCTCACCTGAGCAATTTTCTCTCTTACCCGAGCACTCTAATTATGAGAGCAACCTTTAAAAAGTTAAAAAGACTTTAGACAAATTTCAAGTTTGTCTAAAGTCTTAAAGTTTTAATGAAAGCTATTTATTTCTCTAAAGCTTCTCGCTTTTTCTTGATACGTATCCCAAATTCGATCAAAATTAGCTTTTTCCTCATCTGTCATTTCCATCATCGGTAAACGAACATTGAGTGTATCAAAGCCTAATTTTGTCATTGCATATTTGACAGGAGATGGATTTGGTTGAGCAAATAGTGCACGTACTAGCGGCAGTAATGCTCGATGAATTTTGGCTGCTAGCTTGTGATTTCCTTCTTCAAATGCCTTAATCATTAATTGCATATCATTCCCAACAACATGAGCAGCAACTGATATAATACCTGCACCACCTATTGCTAGTAATGGGAGTGTTAAACCATCATCACCACTATATACTAAGAAATTGTCATCCGCGTCAACATTCTCAATAATGTCGCCCATTTGATCTAAATTGCCGCTCGCTTCTTTAACCCAAGCTATATTTGGAATTTTACTTAACGCAACAGATGTTTCGTAAGCAACATTGATCCCAGTACGTCCAGGTACATTATAAAGCATAACAGGTAGACTAGTTTCTTTTGCGATGGTTTCAAAGTGTGCAAAAATACCTCGTTGATTTGGCTTATTATAGTACGGTGCTACAAGCATTATACCATCTGCACCGTTTTCTTCAGCCTTATGTGTCATTGCAATAGAATAAGCTGTTTCGTTATCTCCTGTCCCTGCAATAACAGGTACACGCCCTGCCGCTTTTTCAACTGTAAAGCGTACAACTTCAATTTTTTCTTCTGTGGACATCGTTGGATTTTCTGAGGTTGTGCCACATGCAACAATACAATCTGTACCGTTGTCTATTAAGTGATTAATAATTCGTTCTAACTCTGGGTAATTTATCGTGCCATCCTCTTTAAACGGCGTAATCATAGCCGTTCCAATTCGACCTAAATTCATCCTTACACCCCTCTTATAGTAAGTTATCCTCAAGCATTGCTTCTGCAATTTGGATAGAGTTCAATGCAGCGCCTTTTAATAAATTATCGGAAACAATCCATAGGTGGAATCCTTTATTATTATCTAAATCTTGACGGATACGTCCTACAAAAGTAGCGTTCTCCCCTTCTGCATAAATCGGCATTGGGTAAGTTTGTGTTGTAATATCATCTTGTAAAACAACGCCTGGTGCATTGCGTAATACGTCGAAGATTTCTTGTACTGTTGCTTCGTTTTCTACTTCAATATAAACAGATTCAGAGTGTCCTGAAACGACTGGCACTCGAACGCAAGTTGCAGCTACTTTTAGTTCTGGTGCATGCATAATCTTTTTCGTTTCATTAATCATTTTCATTTCTTCGTATGTAAATCCATTATCTGTGAATTTATCGATTTGTGGAATAACATTACGTGCGATTGGATAATGACGTTTATCACTACCAGAAGGTAAAATATTTGCTTCTACATCCTTACCTGCTTCCCAATTTGCGCTCTGTGTCTTTAATTCTTGAATTGCAGTAATTCCTGCCCCCGAAACAGCTTGATACGTCGAAACAATCACTTTTGTTAGACCAAATGCATTGCGAATTGGCTCAAGTGCAGCAACCATTTGAATTGTCGAGCAGTTTGGATTAGCAATAATCCCTTTATGCTTCGCAAGATCCTCTCTGTTTACTTCCGGTACAACTAATGGTACCTCTGGATCCATACGGAAATGGCTCGTATTATCAATAACAACAGCACCGCGTTTTGCAGCTTCAGGTGCTAATACAGCTGATACTGATCCACCAGCAGAGAATAAAGCGACATTGACGCCCTCGAAAGCTTCAGGTGTCGCTTCTTCTATTGTATATGTCTTACCATTAAATTCGATTGGTTTTCCTGCTGAACGTGCAGAAGCTAAGAACTTTATAGCGCCAATCGGAAAATTTCGTTTAATTAGCTGCTCCATCATTTTCGTTCCTACTGCCCCTGTTGCCCCAACAACCGCAACTGTTAACTGCTTTGTCATCTGTCATCTCTCCTTGAATACAAGTTCCATAATGTGTGCTATTGTATCACAAAAATACTGAAAATTGTGTGTAATTCATGATTTATTTGAAATATTGTATCAACAGTGGTTGTAATTGCTTTTTTTGCGTAATTGCTTCATGAACAGTCGTTACCATTTGATCGAAATCAGCAATGAGTGAATTAGGTTTGGAATGAGGAGAATCCTGCCCAAATGGAATAAAGTAAATATTTTTTGCATTAAGCAGCTTCATAATATTGATACCATTTAAACCGAGTGCATCATTTGTTGAAATGCCTAAGATTACAGGTGAGCCGTTCCGCAATGTTGCCTTCGCAGCCATCAGAACTGGACTATCTGTTGCAGCATTCGCAAATTTACTAATACTATTGCCAGTCATTGGTGCAATGACCATTGCATCTAAAGGATTGGATGGTCCAAAAGGCTCTGCCTCTTTTATAGAAGAAATAACTTTTTCGCCAGTCAATGCCTCGATTTTTGCAATCCATTCCTCTCCAGTACCAAAACGAGTAGCTGCATGTAAAACAGAATGAGTAATAATAGGGATAACAGTTGCTCCTACATCGATGAAATTCTGAATTTTAGGTATCACATCCTCATACGTACAATGTGAGGCTGTAATACCTAAACCAATTCGTTTCCCCGTTAGCAATTTTCTTCCTCCTCTATTGCCTTGCACAATATTTCGGCAGCATCATGTGCAAAGTATTTCCCAGGTAATGATGGCAATAGTACATACGTTTGTAGTTGCTCAGCATCTATATCTAAACAGCCTGGCTCTGAGGCTAAATCATATAAAACTGCTGGGACATGCTCTATAAATGACTCTGTAATCCATTTAGCTGGAATTGTGTTGATAAAAATACTATTGTTAATGGACCATTTCCGATCATCTAAATTTGTTGCTTTGTAACCATATGCCTTTGCTTCACTCACTTGTACAACCGAACGCGCTACAATATGGACATTAGCACCCATCTTTACAAGTAAAGAAGCGAGCATTTTAGCGATGCGCCCAAATCCTGCGATAGTAAAGTTTTGTCCGTAAATACATTTTTGCTCGAGTCCGTAAAACGTGGCGATAAATCCCTCCGCTGTTAATCTTGCGTTTTGCCAAATAAAAGACTCTTGCTGTAAATAGCAATTTGTTTCATTTCTCTCTAGCAATTGCTTCCAATGCATAGTCAAACGCCCTGTATAAAACTTCACCTGAGATATTCCATATAGTTGTTCTACTTCAATCTTTAATGGAAGAATAGGAAGAATAATTTTGTTTGGCTGGAATTCTAATACTAGCTTATTTAATTCTTCATTCCAAACAGATGTTCTTTTATAAAACACCGTTCTCGATGGACTTCTTAGCATTGTCGCTAATTCCTTTAATCGTGAGTCCTCACCGATAACAAGCCACTTTTCGTTTTCCAAAAGCTCACCTCACTGTAAAAATTCTGACTGTACCGTCGTTGTTTTGTTAAATAAAATTCGATCTTCTCCAATTAATATAATTTCATGCCAAGGAATCATTTCACTAACTTTCACTTTCTTTTTTTGGAATGGTAATTTATCTTTGACAATCTCGAAACCATGTATCTTGCCTGTTTGCACATCTAGTAGACATTCCGTATGTGCCAGTATGCCAAAGTGTATGCCACCCTCAACTTGTATTAATTCCTTATCCACCATCTCTGATAGTAGCATCCCTCATCTCCCTCCTTGTGCTGTTATCCCAATATATGCCGAGTTTTTGCAAATCGTGCCCCTACCTTAAGTCGGAAAATATTGCATTTACCAAATAATCTGTATATACTGTACATATACAGTTGAATGAGGTGAGAAATTTGTGCATATTCATTTAAGCAATGCCAGTGATAAACCCATCTATGAGCAAATTACCATACAGCTAAAGGAAGCAATCTTAGCAAATAAATTACAGGCTGGTGATGCATTGCCATCTATCCGTGCACTTGCAAAGGATTTAAAAATTAGTGTGATGACTACGAAACGTGCTTATGCTGATTTAGAGCGAGATGGCTTTATCGAAACAGTCGCTGGAAAAGGAAGCTTTGTCACTGAGCGAAATCAAGATTTTCTACGCGAGGAATTATTACGTCAGGTTGAGGAGCATATGCAAAAAGCAGTTAAAACAGCGAAAACGGCTGGGCTAACTAAAGAGGAGCTACAGGAATTACTGACAATGATTTTAGAGGAGGGCAACTAAATGAATGCGATTGAAATTCATGATCTACATAAAAGCTTTGAAGGATTTTCTCTTAAAGATGTAAGCTTTTCAGTACCCCAAGGCACAGTGATGGGTTTTGTCGGAGAAAATGGTGCCGGCAAGTCAACTACAATAAAATGCATGCTAAATTTATTAAAAAAGGAATATGGCGAAATTTTGCTATTTGGCAAGGAAATTGTCGAACATGAATTAACGATAAAAAACGACATTGGTGTAGTTTTTGACGATTTACATGTACCTGAAACGCTCAATGCGACGCAGCTCGACAAATTTATGAAAAAAGTATTTAAAACGTGGGATTCCGGTTATTATTTTGAGCGATTGGTACAATTTAAAATTCCAGAGAGGAAGAGGGTAAAAGAGTTATCACGAGGTATGAGGATGAAGCTGTCCATTGCATTAGCGCTGGCACATCATCCAAAGCTATTGATTTTAGATGAACCAACGAGTGGGCTAGACCCGATTATTCGTGATGAAATTCTTGATTTATTTTTAGCATTTATGCAGGATGAAACACATAGCATTTTATTTTCTTCCCATATAACAAGTGATTTAGAAAAGATTGCAGACTATATTACCTTTATTCATAATGGTGAAATTTTATTTAGTGAAGGTAAGGATGTACTGCTCTACGAGTACGGTATATTTAAAGGCAGTAATGAGGAAGTAAATGCAATACCAGAGCATGCCATTTTAAGAAAACGTAATGGAGCCTTTGGTGTAGAGGCATTAGTGCTAAAGAATGAAGTAAACGAAGTATTTTCTCTTGAAAAGCCTTCTATAGAAGAAATTATGCTATTTTATGTGAAAGGTAGTGTATGAGCATGGTTGGTCTTATATTAAAAGATTTAATGACGATTCAGCGTCAATTGAAGGCACAAGCCATGATAATGATTTTTTTTCTACTTATGTCAATTATTACACAGGAAGGTGCATTTCTCTTAACAATTGTTGTATTTATTGTGACTTTTCAAGCGATTACTGCTCTTACCTATGATGAACAAAGCAGCTGGGATAAATATGCAAATACTTTACCTATCTCAAAAGGGGACATTGTACTTAGTAAATATATCCTTAGTATCTTTCTTATGATTGTAGGGCTTATTTGTGCACTGCCGATTGTATTGATTATTCATCGTTTTACGCCGATTAACTGGGCCTCATCAGAGTTTTTTCTGATATTTAATCTAATTGTGACATTTGCCTTTTGTATGCTAGCATTATTATTACCCATCTACATTAAATTTGGTTCCATCAAAGGAAGAATGGTCCTTATTGCGATTTGCTTTATCCCAGGCTTTTTATTTGGCCTAATTAACAAGCAATTACCTGATATGTTATTAGTTTTAACAAACATAAAGCCTTTTATGTATTTAGCACCTTTTGCTGGACTTCTAATCCTATGGCTATCCTCTCTAATTTCAACAGCCATTTATAAACATAAAGAATTTTAGAGGAGGGAGTTCATGCAGGCTCTACTTTTACAAAGAATGATGGTACAAAAATGGTCAATTTTCCTTGTAGTTATAATATGTGCTATCATCAGCTACATGGATATACCTTATTTAGATGATCCCTCAATAGGCATATTTGCAGTTGTTTTTTCTGCTTCCATTGTTGGAGGAATATATGAGAGCGATCATAGAATTAACTGGGAAGTTTTTGTCAATAGTCTCCCTTTAACTAAAAAAACACAGCTTCAGGCTGATTTTCTATATTGCTACGGTATCATAATATTATTGTTTGTTCTCATGGCACCAGCTTATTTTTCACAATCCGCTGCGAACGAAAATTTTCCAGAGCATTTCGCCATGTATTTTGCTTATTTTAGCAGTGCCTCTCTGCTCATCTGTATACAGTTTTATATTCATCATCTAGAGAAAACGAAGGGGATGCGTAGCTTTAGAATGTTAACTGCCATTCTCCTTATTTTTATCATCAATTTTCCTATTCATTATTACCTATCACTAGTAGCAGTCAATTTATTTGTGATTTTAATCCCTACAATTATCAGCCTTATTATTAGTGTTTTTATTTTCTATAAAAGCCTAACCCTGTATTTAGCGAGAGAAATTTATTAAAATAAAGTTAAAAAATAGGTGACCAAAAACGGAGGGCACTGAAAAAGTCGATTTGCCACAAAAATTGTGCTGCAAATCGACTTTTTTAAGTTTTCAAATCTAACAAAAGACAAATTTCTAATAAAAAAAAGTGAATTTTTTTAGTTTTTCAGTGCCCAAAAACGGTAGCCTATTTTTTGTTAATCACAACGATTAAAGTATCGTTTGCAATTATTTATTGTAAATGCTCTAAAGAAGTTAGCTCATATTGCGAAAAATCAAGTGAGCGCAGAGTTCCACCATTTAATTATCGACAGTTGAAAATGCTCAGTGATGCGGTTAAATTTCTTTTATTCCTTCATTGATAATGTTTTCACCTTTATTTCTACTACATATGTTTTATGCCTTAGGGCCAATAATCGCGATGGCTGGTTCTGCTTTTAATATTTTCGCAATCAGACGTTCCACTGACTCCATTGAAACTGCATCAATAGCTGCTAATACCTCGTCCATAGAACGATGCTTTCCATGAACCAGTTCACTTGTACCATTACGATTCATACGAGCACCAGTCCCCTCTAGTCCAAGCACAAAACTGCCCTTAAGCTGCTCCTTCGCATTATCAAGCTCCTCCTCTGTTACGCCATCAGCCACAATATCAAGCAATGTCGCATCAATTGTATGCTGGAGCTGTGACAATTGTTGACGACTTGTACTACCGTATATCGTAAATGCGCCAACGTCAGCATAGCAGGATTGGTAGGAAAATATCGTATAAGCTAAGCCTCGTTCCTCACGTACTTCCTGGAACAAGCGAGAGCTCATATTGCCACCAATAATGTTATTCAGAGCAATAAAACAATACATATCTGGATCTTTTACACCAATTGCTGGGTAAGCTATAGCTACATGTGCTTGCTCTGTATCCCTGATTTTTGCTATCTCTCCTGGATGGAATTGTGGGTTTGTTAATACTGGCGCGACCTCAAGAGGAGATGCTTGATATTGTCCAAATAAATCGGTTATTGTTTGTATTAGTTTTTCGGATATATTACCTGCTAATGAAATCACTACTGATTTCGGACCATAATGCTTTGCCATATAATCACGAATCATATCTGCTGTAAATGTTTTTAACGTAGCAGCAGTACCCAGTATTGGTCGACCAAGTGCATCGTTGGGATACATTACTTCCCATAGCTTTTCATGCACATCGTCGTCAGGTGCATCTTCACTCATTAGGATTTCCTCTAGCACAACTTGTCGTTCCTTCTCTAACTCTTCTTCTGCAAAAGTAGAGTTGAAGAACATATCAGCAAGTATTGTGACTGCAAGCTCTGCATGATGATCTAAAATTTTTGCATAATAGCATGTATTTTCCTTAGAGGTAAAAGCATTTAATTCTCCTCCAATACGATCAAATTCCTCAGCAATTTGACGAGCAGTGCGCGTTGCTGTTCCTTTAAACAACATATGCTCAATAAAATGTGTAATTCCATTCTCTTCAGGTAATTCATAGCGAGAACCTGCATTCACAAAAATGCCTAAAGCCACAGATCTTACATGATCAATTTGCTCAGACACAATACGCACACCATTGTCACATGTATGTACTTGTACCATAAAATTCCCTCCATCTTGATTTAAAAAAGGCTGCGCAACATACGCAGCCTTTGCTATTCCCTATTATTTACCTTGCTCAGCGCGCTCTTTTTCTTCTTGAATAACAACTTTACGAGATAAATTCACACGTCCTTGCTTGTCGATTTCAATCACTTTTACAAGTAATTGATCACCAAGTTTTAAAACATCTTCTACCTGCTTTGTACGTTCCTCTTGGATTTCAGAGATATGAAGTAAACCATCCTTACCTGGGAAGATTTCACAGAATGCACCGAATTTTTCAATACGCTTCACTGTCGCTAAGTAGTACTCCCCTACTTTTGCTTCACGTACGATATCTTCAATAATTTGTTTTGCACGTGCATTCATTTCTTCATCTGCAGAAGAGATGTAAATTGTACCATCTTGCTCTGTATCGATTTTTACTCCAGTTTCTTCAATAATTTTGTTAATTTGTTTACCGCCTGGTCCAATAACATCACGGATTTTATCAGGGTTAATTTTCACAATAACAATTTTCGGTGCAAATTGAGATAATTTTTCACGTGGTTCAGCAAGTGTCGCAAGCATTGATTCTAAAATATGCATACGCCCAATTTTAGCTTGTGTTAATGCTTCTTCTAAAATATTGCGGGATAGTCCATCGATTTTAATGTCCATTTGTAGAGCCGTTACACCTTTAGCTGTACCTGCAACTTTAAAGTCCATATCTCCAAGGTGATCTTCCATTCCTTGAATATCTGTTAAGATGGAGTAATGCTCACCTTTTTTAATAAGACCCATTGCAATACCTGCTACAGGCGCTTTTAATGGAACACCTGCATCCATCATTGCTAATGTGGAGGCACAGATAGAAGCCTGAGAAGTAGAACCATTCGATTCAAGAACTTCTGATACACAACGAATCGTGTATGGGAATACAGACTCATCTGGAATAACCGCATCAAGCGCACGTTCTCCTAGCGCACCATGACCAATTTCACGACGTCCTGGTCCACGAATTGGACCTGTCTCCCCTACTGAGAATTGAGGGAAATTATAATGATGCATAAAGCGTTTAGATTCTTCCACACCTAATCCATCAATAATTTGCACATCTCCAAGTGCCCCTAAAGTACAAATAGACAATGCTTGTGTTTGTCCACGTGTAAATAATGCTGAACCATGGGTACGTTGTAATAATCCTGTTTCTGATGAAAGTGGACGAATCTCATCAAGTTTACGACCATCTGGGCGAATTTTATCCTCTGTAATTTGACGACGCACTTCGTCTTTTACCATCTTATCCAGAATCGTATAAACCTGCTTCATTGTTACTTCATCAGCTTCTTGCTCCTCGTAAGAAGCAATTACACGGTCTTTTACTGCCTGAATCGCTTCATCACGTGCATGTTTTTCTGCTGTTTGAATGGCATCATGCATGTCTGTCTCACAAGCTGCTTTTATGTCTGCTTGAATCGCTTCATTAATTTCAAATAATGTTACTGGTAGCTTTTCTTTTCCTACTTCAGCAACAATTTGCTCTTGGAAAGCAATTATTTTTTTTATTTCTTCATGACCAAACATGATGGCCTCTAACATTACTTCTTCTGGAACTTCAAGTGCACCTGCTTCAACCATGTTGATAGCATCTTTGTTACCAGCTACAGATAAATGAATAGTTGAGTGATTTGATTGTTCCACTGTTGGGTTCACGATGAATTCACCATCAATATAGCCAACTTGTACACCTGCTATTGGTCCATCGAATGGAATATCGGAAATAGCTAGTGCTAATGAAGAACCAACCATAGCTGCCATTTCAGACGTACAATCTGGATCATTGGACATTACCATTGAAATCACCTGTACTTCATTACGGAACCCGTCTGGGAACATCGGGCGAATCGGACGGTCGATTAGACGGCTTGCAAGAATTGCTTTTTCAGATGGACGACCTTCACGTTTAATAAAGCCGCCAGGAATTTTACCTGCAGCATATAGGCGTTCTTCATAGTTTACTGTTAATGGGAAGAAATCAAGTGGTTTTGGTGATTTTGACATTGTTGCAGTTGCAAGTACTGAAGTATCGCCATAGCGAACTAATACAGCTCCATTTGCTTGTTTTGCTAACTGTCCAACTTCAATTACAAGTGGACGGCCAGCCCATTCGTATGAATAGACTTTCTTCTCGTTCATTTAATGAACCCCTCTCTATTATAAAAACACTTACTTTGTCTGTATGTATTAATAGTAAGTGTACCAAAAATGCCTGTTCTATGCTAAAAAATATTTCATGAAATAATCATACATTTAAATTCAGTTATTGCCAATTTATTTAAGATTTATTTTTATATTTTATTGAAAAAGCACTTTTATACTCTTTTGACTTAAATTGATTCCTACCTAAGAAAAGTAAAGGATATAACATGCAGGTTTACACAATAGACTATCATACCACATCCTACTAGTATAAAGAAAGTTAGGTACATAGTAAAGTTTTAGTGGGAGGATAGACAGGAGAAAGATGCAATAAAATAATTATGGGGCTATTTAGTCTCCTTTATGTAAAAATTATGTAGTTTTAGCCATTGGTTGAATAGCGTTTCCTTTTTCTATCTTCAATTTTATCTTAGGATTGGCATTACGAATGGTCCAATTACTAGAAACACTATCTGCCAAATAAGAAAGAGAAATTCATGACATTCCGAAAACTTTAATCATCCAACAAACCCTTGCTCCACTAAAAAATCCCCTCATGGTGCAAGGACATGCATTTTCACAATAAAGCAAGATTATCACATGACTTTTTAATTTTGGTTTTTATCAGAATTTAACTAACAGTCCTGACTAAAACAAAAAAAGACTATAGACAAACTTAATTGTCTATAGTCTAAAACAGGAGTAATCCTGCTTTTAATTAGCGACGTAAGCCTAAACGGGTAATTAGTTCACGGTAACGTTGTACGTCAGCTTCACGAAGATATTTTAATAAGTGGCGACGACGGCCTACCATTTTTAGAAGACCACGCTCAGAGTGGAAATCTTTTTTGTGTGTACGTAAGTGTGTGTTTAGAGCGTTAATTTCCTCTGTTAACATTGCAACTTGTACTTCTGGTGAACCTGTGTCACTTTCGTGAGTGCGGTACTCAGCGATAATTTCGTTTTTACGTTCTTTTGTAATAGCCATTTGTATGGACCTCCTAAATTATAATTAATCCCCATTAGCACAGTACACGTTGGAGTCATCGATATACCGAGCTAAGGTTAAGCATTTATGCACTTATGAATGTTACCATAAATCAAAAGGTCAAGCAAGTGATAACATGACTCTATCCAAATATCGAAGCAGAAAAACACATTACATTAGGTGAAACTACCTGTTTAGCTTTATTATTGGAAAGCATTAAAATAGTCAATCGCTTCCTGTTTATCCTTTTCAATTTGTGCCTTTAAAGCTTCTATACCATCAAATTTCCGTTCACTTCGAATACGTTTATACCAGGCAACATGTACTTCTTCGCCATAAATGCTCTTTTCGAAGTTTAATATATGAACCTCAATGGATAATTGCTTATCGTTTGGGTCTTTAAATGTTGGTTTGTAGCCTACATTACATACGCCATCATACCAATTGTTTTGAACAAATAAACGGACAGCATAGACACCGCTTGCCGGAATATAAGTGCCCTCTAGTGCCTGAACATTTGCAGTAGGGAAGCCTATTGTACGCCCTCGCTTATCACCATGTATAACAATACCTGCGATTTCAAAAGGTCGACCTAGCAGCATTCTTGCAGCTTCCATGTCTCCTTCTTGTAAAAGTTTACGAATTCGTGTAGAGCTAATTTTCTCAATATCATCCGTCTTCTTTTCAACAATCGTCACATCATAATCTCCATTACTCAAAGCATGCATCTCCTCCATTGTGCCTTTTCCAAATGCACCAAAGGAGAAATCAAAGCCCGCTGCAACATGTTGGATATTTAATCCACGGATAAATGTATCAATAAAGGCTGCTGGAGAAAGCTTGGCAAAGTCTGATGTAAAATGTACGACAAATACCGTATTCACGCCTTGTTCTTGAAACAGTTGCAATTTTTGTTGCAGCAATGTAATATAAAAAACCTTTTCATTACGTCCACCAAGGACTATAGAAGGATGTGGATCAAAAGTCATCACTGCAGTTGAAATTTGACGCTTGTCTCCCTCTTCCTTCGCTGCCTTGATAACTGCCTGATGCCCTCTATGTACACCATCAAAAAAGCCAATTGCTAATGAATACGGCTCCATGCTTTCTCGTTGCTGTAGTTGATGCGGGTATTTTAAATGAATGACCTCCATACAAAAATCCTCCTACTCTATCGTCGGAAACATCTTATGTGGTTTCATCAACCCTTCCTTCGTAGGATGTGATTGATAAACCGCCATCGCTTTCCCATTGATTCCAAAAACAATTTTATCATGTATCTTTAATAATGTATCTGCCGGAAGCACTTGTCCATTGAAAATTTCTTTTTCATTGGCAGCAGTGATTTCAATATATGGAAAGTCTGTTAATGCATGCTCAACTGGTAATATACATCTATCAATTTGTTCAGCCTCCATCAGCTCAGCAACCTGTGCCAATGTAAAGCAATTTTCTTGTGTAAATGTACCTGAGGCTGTACGTATGAGCTCTTGCATATGTGCGGGATAACCAAGTGCTTCCCCTATTTGTACGGCCAATGTGCGTATATATGTCCCCTTACTACAAGCTATACGTACAGGGAACGTAATTTCTTGTCCTTCATATATTTCTATCTCATCTAAAAGCTCTAAAGCATAAATTGAAACCTGACGTGTTGGTCTTTCAACCGTTTCCCCTTTACGTGCATATTCATAAAGACGTTTACCATTGACTTTTACCGCAGAAAACATAGGTGGTGTTTGTTCAATCACACCTGTTAAAGAAGCTAGTGCCTCTAATAGTTGATCCCGAGTGAATTGCTTTATGTTGGTATCCTGTTCAACTGTTTCACCTTCTGCATCCTCAGTTGTCGTTGTTCGACCAATAGAAATAATAGCTTCATAGGTTTTTCCTGCATCTGTTAAATATTCTGCAATCCTTGTTGCCTGTCCAATACAAATTGGCAAAACACCCTCTACTCCTGGATCAAGCGTACCTGTATGTCCTACTTTTTTTGTGCGTAAAATTTTTCGTAATTTAAAAACACAATCATGGCTTGTCATGCCACGTTCTTTCCAAAGCGGTAAAATACCGTTCATATAGTTCCTCCCAAAAAACTTCTTTGTTGTAGCGTTGCCAAAACAACAAATTTTTTCTACAATAAAAAGCCTGCCTACATGAACATGCATTTTTGGCAGACTCTTTATCTTTTCCTTATTCTTTGTGTAGACCTCGTAGCAATGTATCAATACGGTTCCCATATTCAATCGATGAATCAAATTCAAAGATTAATTCTGGTGTACGACGTAATCGGATACGTGAACCAATTTCTGAACGAATATAACCAGAAGCTTTTACTAAAGCTTTAAGTGTTTCTTCTCGTTCACGTTCATTGCCTAAAGATGTAATATAAATAGTCGCTTGCTGTAAATCACCTGTTACCTCAACACCTGTAACAGTAACAAACCCAACACGCGGATCTTTTATTTTACGGCCAAGAATATCACCGAGTTCTTTTTTCATTTGCTCAGCAACACGGTTTGAGCGTAGAGACATAATTTGTCACCTCTATTTCGATGTACAGATAGTTGTGTGCTCATTCTTTTATATGTATTAGAATACTCTCTACATATAAATGACACAGCTATCTTCTGTTTCTTATAAATAGTCTCGCCACACATCGAGCTGTTCCCATGACGGATTTGACTGTAAGAAATGAAGCGCATGATTAATTTCTCGTTCGGCTGCTTCTTTTGAAGAAGAAACAGCAACAAGCGCTAATTTCGTGCGCTGCCATACATTTTGATGGTCAATTTCCGCAATAGATACATTAAACTTTTGCTTTGTGCGGGTAATCATACGCTGTAAGACAGCACGTTTTTCCTTTAACGAATGGGCAGTTTGAATGATGAATTCAACCTCTGCGTAGACAATCATTAGACGCGTTTAACTTCTTCCATAATGTAGGCTTCAATAATGTCGCCTTCTTTAATATCGTTGAAGTTTGTAATTGTAATACCACATTCGTATCCTTTTGCAACTTCTTTCACTTCATCTTTGAAACGTTTTAGAGTATCTAACTCACCTTCAAAAATAACTACATTTTCACGAATAACACGTACGCCAGAATCACGCGTTACTTTTCCGTCTGTTACATACGATCCAGCGATAGTACCAACTTTAGAAACTTTAATTGTTTGACGAACTTCTGCTTGACCAATAATTTTTTCTTCAAATTCTGGATCAAGCATACCTTTCATCGCTTGTTCAATTTCTTCGATTACTTTATAGATAATGCGGTGTAAACGAATATCTACGCCTTCTTGTTCAGCTGCACGTTTTGCATTAACGTCTGGACGAACGTTAAAACCAATTACAATGGCATTTGATGCCGCAGCAAGAGAAATATCTGATTCAGTAATTGCCCCTGCGCCAGTGTGAATAATTTTCACATTAACGCCTTCCACATCAATTTTCATTAAAGATGCAGCCATAGCTTCAACAGTACCTTGAACGTCAGCCTTCACGATGAGGTTAAGCTCTTTCATTTCACCTTGGCTCATTTGTTCAAATAGATTATCCAGTGTTACGCGCTGTTTTTCAGAACGCTGTGCTTGAATGGCAGACATTGCACGTGTTTCACCGACTTGACGTGCTGTTTTTTCATCTTCAAAAACAACGAAGCGGTCACCAGCTTGAGGCACATCATTTAAGCCTGTAATTTCAACTGGTGTTGATGGTCCAGCCTCTTTCACACGACGACCTTTATCATTCACCATCGCACGTACTCGCCCGTAAGCATGACCAACAACAATCGGGTCTCCTACTTTTAGTGTTCCATCCTGTACTAACAATGTTGCAACTGAACCACGACCTTTATCAAGCTGTGCTTCAATAACTGTACCTAGAGCTAGACGGTTAGGATTAGCTTTTAATTCGCCCACTTCTGCAACAAGTAAAATCATCTCAAGCAATGTATCGATGCCCTCGTCTTTTAATGCAGAAATCGGTACAAAAATTGTATCTCCGCCCCAAGCCTCTGGAACAAGACCATGCTCTGTTAATTCTTGCATCACACGATCAGGGTTCGCTGAAGGTTTATCCATTTTATTGACAGCAACAATAATTGGTACCTCTGCTGCTTTTGCGTGATTAATAGCTTCTACCGTTTGCGGCATGACACCATCATCCGCAGCTACCACTAAAATTGTTAAGTCTGTTACCTTTGCCCCACGTGCACGCATTGTTGTAAAAGCAGCGTGACCTGGTGTATCTAGGAACGTAATTTTTTTGTCGCCTTCAGTTACTTGGTAAGCACCGATATGCTGTGTAATACCACCAGCTTCTCCCGCTGTTACTTTTGTATGACGAATAGAGTCTAATAACGTCGTTTTACCGTGGTCAACGTGACCCATAATTGTTACAACAGGTGGACGTTCTGATAATTCTGCCTCATTTATCTCTTCTGTTTGTTCGAAGTGCGTTTCTAAATCCGTAATATCTACACGGATTTCTTCTTCAACTTCTACACCATAGTCTGCACAAATTAATTCAATTGCATCCTTATCTAATTCTTGGTTAATTGTTGCCATTACACCGAGCATAAATAACTTTTTAATGACTTCTGATGGTTCACGATGTAATTTTTTTGCTAATTCTCCAACAGAAAGTGATTCAACAAACGTAATTTTTTCTGGTAATTCCTTTTGTTTCACTGGTACTGATGGTTGGTGTGTTCTTGGATGGCGACGTTTGCCTCCATGAATTCCTGGTTTTGGTCGTTGATTATAACCACCGCCACCTCTACGATTACTATTATTATTGTTGTTATTATTATTATTGTTATTATTATTTTGTGTCATATTTCGATTTTGATTACCTTTTGTATTCTTAGATTTTTCGTTAGACGAATTTGAGTTTTGACGCATTTGTTGCTGATTGTTTGTTTTAGGCTTAGAAGTAGCAGATTGCTGCTTTTGCCCTTCTTGCCTTCTCATCGATTGCTGTGGTTTTTGTTGGCTATTTGCTTGTGTTCTTTGCGATACATTTTGAGTAGGTTGTTTCACTTCTTTTTTTCCTGATGTACTCAATGATTGGTTTAACTTCGACACAGTGTCTTTTTCTAACATAGACATGTGATTTGTTACACTCACATTTAATTTACTTAGTGCTTCAATAACCTCTTTACTCGTTTTATTCACTTGTTTCGCATATTCATGAACTCTGATTTTGGTCATCTGCTCACCCCCGATTATTTTTCGTTGAGTAGACTAGACAATTTACTTGCAAAACCTTTATCGGTAATAGCTAAAGCCACTCGGGCCTCCTTACCTGTAGCATGTCCTAGATCATAACGATCACCAATTACATGATACTCAACGTTGTAGTACGTGCATTTATCTTGAATTTTCTTGCTAGAGTTTTTAGAAGCATCGTTTGCAAGCAGTACTAGCTTAGCATTACCATTGCGGACTTCCTTTACTACTAACTCTTCTCCTGAAATGACTTTACGGGCTCTGGCCGCTATTCCAAGCAAATTAAACACTGCTTGCTGGATCATATAATAGACTCCCTACGAATCAACAATAGTAGTTCATCATATATTTCTTCAGGTATTTTTACATCAAGTTGGTGCCCTAAAACATTTTTCTTACGGGCGATTTCAACTGCCTCCTCTGATTTAGAGACATAAGCACCACGTCCGGATTTTTTTCCAGAAACATCTACACTTACCTCGCCCTCTTTTGAACGAACAACACGAATCATTTCTTTTTTAGGTAGCATATCTCCAGTAGCTACACATTTTCGAAGAGGTACTTTTTTATTAACGGCCATAAGAATCACCTTTCCTCTCTGAAGCTTGTCGTAAGAGGTGGACTAGCCACGCACTACCTCAATTATCTCCTAATTAATCCTAGGTAGACAATGCCATTATTCAGTCGACGCCCTCAACGTCCACTGAATAATGGCAGCAGACTAGTCACACGGCCTTTCTTACTTATTCTTCGTCGTCTTGATATAAGTCAACTGCTACACCATCAA
The DNA here is from genome assembly GCF_050272555.1 of Lysinibacillus sp. NPDC047702. Lineage (NCBI taxonomy): Bacteria > Bacillati > Bacillota > Bacilli > Caryophanales > Bacillaceae > Lysinibacillus > Lysinibacillus sp. NPDC047702. The sequence goes on from NZ_JBNNMG010000007.1 coordinate 88,277, forward strand.
AATCACTTTCTTCATCCTCAGCAGGAATATAGGTGCTAGTAGCAGATGGATAAATTCCTAGCTCACGGGCATCTGTTTCACTCTTAATATCAATCTTCCAACCAGTTAGCTTTGCAGCTAAACGTGCATTTTGACCACGTTTACCAATTGCTAGAGATAATTGATAGTCAGGTACAACAACCGTTGTAGATTTTTCTTCTTCGTTTACTTGAACATCTAAAACCTTTGAAGGGCTAAGAGCATTTGCCACGAAGACAACTGGATCTTCTGACCATTCAACGATATCGATTTTTTCACCGTTTAATTCATTCACAATAGTTTGAACACGAGCACCTTTTGCTCCTACACATGAGCCTACTGGATCTACCTCTTCATTATGTGCATGCACAGAGATTTTTGAACGATCTCCCGCTTCTCGAGCAATCGATTTAATTTCTACAATACCTTCATAAATTTCAGGTACTTCCATCTCAAATAATCGACGTAATAATCCTGGATGTGTGCGTGACACAATGACTTGCGGTCCGCGAGTTGTTCTCTCAACCTTTGTAATATAGACTTTAATACGATCATGCGGGTGGTATTTTTCACCTTGTATTTGTTCATTGACTGGCAGTGCAGCTTCAACTTTACCTAAACCTACATAAATATTGCGAGCATCTAGTCGCTCTACTACACCTGTAACAATATCGTCTTCACGGTCTACGTATTGTTCGTAAATTAAGCCTCGTTCAGCCTCGCGTACGCGCTGTGTCACAACTTGTTTCGCTGTTTGAGCAGCAATACGACCGAAGTTACGAGGTGTCACTTCTTGTTCAACCACATCTTCTAATTGATAAGCCGGGTTGATAGCTTTTGCATCCTCTAAAGATATTTGTAAACGATCATCCTCTACCTCTTCTACAACATCTTTACGTGAAAAGACACGAATAGAGCCCTTATCTAAATTTAAGTCCACACGAACATTCTGTGCCTGATTAAAGTTGCGTTTGTAAGCTGTAACCAATGCCGCTTCAATTGCTTCAATCAACACATCTCTTGAAATTCCTTTTTGTTCTTCTAGCGCAGTTAGCGCATCTAACAAATCACTACTCATTTTTTTCACTCCTAAATATGCATTATGCTCAAAAATCGATGGCTAGTCGTGCCAATGCGATTTTTTCCTGTTCAATGGTTACTGTTATTTTGCGCGTTTTAATACGTACTTCCATCACTAATGTATGTTCATTGTATGACGTTAAGTAGCCTTGGAATTCCTTCATGTCCTTAATGGGTTCATAGGTCTTTACATAAATAAATTTACCAACCGCTTTTTCAAAATCAGCATCTTTTTTTAGTGGACGTTCTGCTCCAGGTGAAGAAACTTCTAAATAATAGTTTTGTGTAATTGGGTCTTTTTCATCCAATAGTAGACTTAGTCTTTCACTTACTTGAGCACATTGGTCAATGTCAATACCGCCTTCAGGTGTATCGACATAAACGCGTAAAAACCAGTTACGCCCTTCTTTTACGTACTCAATATCCACTAACTCAAGGTTTAACTCTTCTACAATTGGTTTAGCGAGCACTTCAATTAAAGATGGTACTTTGCTCATTGTTGCCTCCTGTATCTATTAAATTCTAGCGTAATAAGGATTCATCACTAAAACAAAATGTTGTAATGAACCATAATAAAACAGAAATTCCACCATTGCTTTGGTGAAATTTTACGGTCTTACCTGCTGTTAGTCAAAAATTTGTTTTGCTACGGTATAACAACAGAAAAGAGCGGGTAGGCCCCACTCTTTTGCTGGAAAATTATCAACAAATTATTACCATAAGAATAGCACAGTTTACAACACAATGCAAATTTCCTTATTCTAGACATCTCTAACATATCGCCATAGATGTGTCTGGAATTCGAAAATGTCCATTAGTTTGCCAAAAAAATCAATTTCGCCTTGGCGTAATTGTAACTGTCGCTTTGCTTTGGCTACAAAAAACATTAACTGAGTGAAGATAAATAACATGCGTAATAATTAGAATAGTGATAGCTGATTAGCGTCTGGCATGCCTTCTAAACAGCCCAGTTGATCCATATATTCAATTAAAGTTTTAGATACACGACCTCGCTGCTGTAAATCTTCCTTCGATAAAAACTCACCTTCCTCACGTGCTGCCACAATTGTTTTCGCAACGTTCGTACCGAGTCCAGGGATCGCATCGAATGGTGGGATTAATGTGTTACCATCTATCACAAATTCACTAGCCTTTGAACGGTACAGGTCAACCTTTTGGAAGCTCATACCACGCTCACACATTTCAAGAGCAAGCTCCATTACCGTTAATAAGTTTTTCTCTTTAGTAGAAGCATCTAAGCCTTTCATATTGATTTCATCAATTTTAGCACGGATCATTTGTGAACCCTGTACCATCGATATTAAATCAAAATCATCGGCACGAACTGTGAAATAAGCTGCATAATAAAGGATTGGGAAGTGTACCTTAAACCAAGCGATACGTACAGCCATTAACACATAAGCTGCTGCATGGGCCTTCGGGAACATGTATTTTATTTTTTTACATGATTCGATATACCAGCCTGGTACTTTATTTGCAAGCATCTCTGCTTCAAACTCCTCAGATAATCCTTTACCTTTACGTACAGACTCCATAATTTTAAAGGCCAATGACGGTTCTAGTCCTTGGTAAATTAAATACACCATGATATCGTCACGACAGCCAATTACCTCTTTCAGTACACATGTACCGTTTTGTATTAATTCCTGAGCATTTCCTAGCCATACGTCCGTTCCATGAGAAAGTCCTGAAATTTGCACAAGCTCTGAGAAAGTCGATGGCTTTGTATCTTCAAGCATTTGGCGTACAAATCGAGTACCAAACTCTGGTATTCCTAATGTTCCTGTTTTACAGCCGATTTGTTTTTCTGTTACACCTAAAGTTTCAGGGGAACTAAAAATTTTCATAACGACTGGATCATCTGTTGGAATCGTTTTCGGATCTATACCTGATAAATCCTGCAACATCCGAATCACAGTCGGATCATCGTGCCCAAGAATATCCAGCTTTAAAATATTGTCATGAATGGAATGGAAATCAAAATGAGTTGTTCGCCATTCAGCATCCTGTGCATCCGCAGGGTATTGTACTGGGGAGAAGTCGAAAATATCCATATAATCTGGTACTACGATAATCCCTCCAGGATGTTGTCCTGTTGTTCGTTTAACACCTGTACAGCCCTGAACTAAGCGATCTACTTCTGCCCCACGAAAATGCAGGTTATTATCACTTGCATATCCCTTTACATAACCATACGCTGTTTTCTCAGCAACTGTACCGATTGTTCCAGCACGATATACATAATCTTCACCGAATAGAACTTTCGTATAGTTATGGGCATTTGGTTGATATTCGCCAGAAAAATATGACGATAGGTAAACCTTTGACGTTATCTCTAGTTTTTCCCCCGTCCCACACCGTACATGAGGCTTTCACACTCATACGGCGTTCCATCGTTAGTTTTGTTGAATTTAAAGGCTTAGTTTTGGATTTCCTACTTCCGTTCTTAGCCTGTTTAATTTATTTATTGCTTTTACTTCGAATTTACTTATTATCTTTTGATATTCTTTATTTGTTAGTGGGTCTGAATGATGGATAAGCATATGATATTGCTTGTTGATAATAATTAAATTATCATACCCATCTGTGCCGCCATGAGCTGTTGGTTTTCTATGGTGGCAAATGGCTTGATGGGGTGTTAATCTCTCACCTGTAATACCACAACAACCTTTTTGTGCTACATATTTACTAAGGCGGTTATTTTCATACAAAACACTTTTCGATTTATATATTCCTCTACGAAACATTTCAATCTCTCTAACAGACACTTGTTTTAAATCTTTATGAATTGCTAGCCTATCTTTTGCGTTATAAATCGTAAATTCAGGTTTGCGTTGTCCTCGTATATCATGTCGAACTGCTTCAATAGGATATACCAGTAATCCATTGCTTTTGAAACGTGGATAATTGTAATCCCCATAAAACTTATCAATCACTCCATTTGTTTCTTTTGTTTTCACAAATATGTTCCTGTACATGAGTGACTTAATATTCGGATGAACATTATGCCTTATTTCATTAAAGTCCTGCGATATTCTAGTTGCAATCTTATAGTAGTTTTGCAATCCTAAAATATTCGCATTGAAGTTCATCACTTTTTTAGGGGTAGGGCTTTTTCTTAACTTTATTAGTTGATGCTTAATAACACCTTGTACCTTTTCTTTTGCCTTTGGGTCCATTTTTGAATTTACAATGTATCCCGTTTTCGCATTGCCTTTCTGCACCGCTCTAAACCGAATCCCTAAAAAGTCTGTACCGTTTTTCCGCAAGTTTGTGATTTTACTCTTTTCTTCACTAATCTCTAATCCCAATCGTTCTTTTAACCATTTTTCGACAGCTATTTTTATCTTTCTGGCGTTTTCATAGGAATTTGTGAAAATTTTAAAATCATCTGCATACCGAACTAGGTACATCGGTTTTAGCTTTGTTTTCTTTAGAGCATCGGTTTTGTTGCGTTTTAGCTTGTAAGGTACTTTGGTAGGTTTTGTTTCCCATTGATTCGAAATCCACCAGTCTAACTCATTTAATACTACATTGGCGAGTAGAGGAGATAAAATGCCTCCTTGTGGTGTTCCTTTTGACGGTACTCCTTCACCTGTAATTTCAGCTTTCAGCATCTTCGTTATAATAGCTAATACTTTTTTATCCCTAATGCCAATCGTCCATAATTGCCTCATAAGTTTTTTATGATTCATATTATCGAAGAAACCTTTTATATCGATATCAATTACAAAGTGTTGATGGCTGTGATTTACCATATGATAACACCTTGCCAATGCATCATGTGTGCTGCGTTTAGGTCTGAATCCGTAACTTTGTGGGTTGAATTTTGCCTCCGTAATTGGTTCTAATACTTGTAAAAACATTTGTTGTATCAGTCTATCCTCAATTGTCGGAATACCTATAGGTCTCATCTTCCCATTTGGTTTCGGGATAAATAATCGCCTAACAGCATGTGGTGCATAATCTTCAAGCCTTCTTCGGACAAGTTTGACTAGTTTATCAGCATTCATTTTATTCAAGTGTTTAATTGTGTGTCCATTAGCACCTTTCGTTTTGCTACCTGTATTGCTCTTCAAGTTTCGAAAGGCAAGTAAAATGTTTTCTTCGGAAATAATCAATTGATAAAGGTTTTTCATAAAGATTATCAAAAGCTGTTTGTAATTCAAAATATTCGTTATTTCTTAACTTTTGTATCATTAAGTCAGCCAATTAATCACCTCGTACTCGAAGCTTTCATTCTCTTTAGTCATACTAGAATCTGACTTGTGTAGGTTTATCTTCAACACTAACGACTTGTGCCCTTCCCTCTGAAATGTTTTCTCCTCCGACCTATTTGTTATTCAGTCATCAATGGCATTTCTTCAACGGTACTACGGCACTACTGCCACTCCGTTTAAGTAAGTTATAGCTAGTTCACATAGCCTTTCCTTACACCGTTGTCATCAGAATGCAACTTCCTCTTACGTTCGGAGCTTCACACGTTCCACTATTTCTATCTGTGCATCTTTCCTTAGGTTCCCCCTAAATTCCGCTAGGCTTGCATGTGCCTGTAACACAAGATGGATTTTCATAACCAAACGCTTACTCATCCACAGCTAGAAGTCCTATTTGGACCCCGCAGCATTTCTACTACGTGACATTCACGAAAAGTCAGTCGAGGGTTCGTCCCAGTGATTCTACTGATTCTAACCATAGAAAGTTTATAGACACCAGACCTATCATTCACAAGATTGCTCTCTTTCCACAGCCATACTGTTTGGGTGAACTTCAGCCTACTTTAACGAGCTTCATACAAGTTTCAGTTTTGCAGTCATCCACTTGCATGTCGTAGCTTCAGCGAGTGTGTTTCAAGACGTTACCCTATCATTCCACACTTCGAAATAGCAGTTCTACCAAATATGGTGGTTAACCTTTTCAGTTAACAACGTGTCGCACTCAAATCGATATCAGGCACCTTATCTCCTTTAAAACCAAGGAATGTTTCGAATGGAATATCCTGCCCGTCTTTTTTATAAGGTGTACCACATTCCGTACAATCTTTATTAGGTAAATCAAAGCCTGAGCTAACAGATCCATCATCAAAAAACTCGGAATGCTTACAATTTGGGCAAATGTAGTGAGGCGGTAGTGGATTTACCTCCGTAATCTCCATAAAGGTTGCTACTAACGAAGATCCAACAGAACCACGGGAACCAACTAAATAGCCATCAGCTAATGATTTTTTCACTAGCTTCGCAGAGATTAAATAAATTACACCGAAGCCATGACCTAAAATCGATTTTAGTTCCTTCTCGATACGTGCCTTCACGATTTCAGGTAAGTCATCACCATAAATGCGATGGGCCATTTCATAAGTTAAATTTGTTACCTCATCATCCGAGCCTTCAATTTTAGGTGTATATAAATCGTCTTTAATAGGCTTCACATCACCAATCATATTTGCAACTTTTTGAGAGTTGGTAACAACCACCTCTTTTGCAAAATCTGGTCCTAAAAAATCAAATTCTTTGAGCATTTCATCCGTTGTTCTAAAATGAACCTCAGGTAGCTTTGATTTATTTAAAATGTTGGCTCCACCTTGTGAACCAATTAATATTTGTCTGAACATTCCATCTGTTGGATCTAAATAATGAACATTTCCGGTTGCCACAACTGGTTTATCCAGCTTCTTCCCAAGTTTTACAAGTTTTCGAATAATATCTTCAAGTGTCCATTCATCACGAACGACATTACGCTCAATTAATGGTGCATACACTGCCTTAGGCTGAACTTCAATATAATCATAGAACCTTGCAACTTTTTCAGCTTCCTCTGGTGATTTATTCATCATCGTCTCAAATACTTCACCATTACTACAGCCAGATCCGATCAATAAACCTTCTCTATATTGCTCTAGGACCGCTCGTGTAACACGAGGCACACGATAAAACGTTTTTGTATGTGAGTGAGTGACGATTTTAAATAAATTTTTAAGCCCAGCATTATCTACTGCCAAAATTGTGCAGTGCATCGGTCTTCCTTTTTTATAAGCATCTCCACCACCAATATGCTTATTAAAGTCATCGTGGTATTTAATATTTAATTCATCTGCATCTTTTAACAGTTGTAAAAGTAAGTAACCTGTTGCTTCTGTATCATAAATAGCTCGGTGATGTTGAGTTAATTCAATATTGAATTTTTTACAAAGTGTATTTAAACGGTGATTTTTCATCGTCGGGTAGAGTAATCTGGCAAGTTCCAGTGTATCAATGACTGGATGAATGGTGCCCTCAAGCTCATATTTTTTATAGCCTGTATATAAAAAGCCAATATCAAATGATGCATTATGAGCTACAACAATGCCATCTCCAATAAATGCATGGAACTCCTTGATGACTTGCTCCACTTCTGGCGCATTTCGCACCATATCGTCTGTAATACCCGTTAGTTCAATGGTGGTCGCTGATAACGGATGGTGTGGATTGGCAAAGCTTTCGTATTTATCAATCACATTTCCATCTTTAATTTTAACTGCAGCAAGCTCAATGATTGTATCGTAAGCTGTGGAAAGACCTGTTGTTTCCACGTCAAATACAACATAGGTAGCATCAGCTAATAATTGATGCTCAGGGGCATAAGCAATTGGTACGCCATCATCAACTAAATTTGCTTCCATGCCATAGATTACTTTGATGCCATGTTTTTTTCCTGCTGCATAAGCATCTGGGAAGGATTGTACTACTGCATGGTCAGTAATAGCGACAGCTGGATGCCCCCATTTTGCGGCCTGAGCCACAAGACGATCAACTGGGGTAACAGCGTCCATTTGACTCATTGGTGTATGCAAGTGTAATTCAACACGTTTTTCACCCTCTGGTGCCTTATCCTGTCTTGTTTCTTTTTTGATTTCATTAATATCATTGGCCATCACGATTAAGTCACGAATAAATGTATCTGTTTGAACAGATCCTCGGACTTTTATCCACATACCCTTTTTCAAATATTGCATCAGCTCGGCATCATCATTATCGCGTGAGAACATTTTGACAATGATAGAATCCGTATAGTCGGTCATTTTGATTTGTAATAATGAGCGACCACTTTTCAGTTCCTTAATTTCTGTATCAAAGACAAAACCTTCAATAATAACTCGACGTTCTTCCTCAACAATTCGTTTAATTTCCATTATCTCATCGTCTTTAATATGCATTCCCAGCTGGAATGGGCGATCACCAAGGTTCGCAATTGCTGGATTGTCTTTCTTCTCCTGCTCACGTTTTTGGTAATCTTGTATCGCTTGCTGGGCTAAAGCAGCTTCTTCCAAGCGCTTTTGTTCCATAAAAGCTTCCTGTGCTGCAATCATTTCTTCTGTTTCATCCTGTAACACAAAGTCTATAACCATCGATGGAAAACCAAATTGACTATAGCTTATGGAAAGCTTTTCTGCATACTTTGTTTTTAGCATCATAAATTCCATTTCTTGCATGCAGGATAAAGTAATCTTTTGACCATTCCACGTTGGCATTTGAGATGCAAGACAATTTTTAAGGGTTGGCGCCATTTCATCTATTTGTTCAACTACAGTTAACCAATAAGCCTGAATAAGCTCTTCTGTCACATCTTTCTCTATCGTTTCAAATGTTGTATGAATCTGTGCAATAGCAGAAAATTTCTCCGTTAAATGTGTACGAAAAAGCTGATATAACGGAAACGGAAGTATTTCTCTTAATTTAATGGTGAAATGCCATAGTCTGTTTTTTTTGTGAACGGTTAAACGTGATAATTCACCTTCTTCAAAAAAGGACATATACACATCTTCTGTTAACTCTAGTTGCTGCAAGAGCATTCGAAACCTCGTTCTTGCCTCTTGTTGCTGTTCCAATTTAGTGACACCTGCTTTCTACAATCTAAATTGAAGAAAAAAATTCGCACCCTCTCTACGGGCGATTTACAAGCAACAACAGATACTTTTTGGCATCTGAAATTGCTTGATTGGTTCATTGTCCCGCAGAAGTGTCGCGAATTCTTTACTACTATCTTATCAAAAATCAATTATGCCTCGGCATAATTGCGTCCGGAATCGGCTTTGTGCTTACACAAAGAACTCCTTTTCGATTCCGTGGCATCCGCTGGAGGCTTTGGGCCAACATGATGTTGGTCACTCAGTCGTTGCCACAGGACGTGGCGTTCTTAGACTGAGTTCCGCTATTTCAGCGGGTGTTTGGACACCCTCTGAAAAGTAGCTTAAATTCGCATTCATCTCACCACTTATAGAGGTGGGAGACTTCTGCTGAAAGAAGTTAAAGGGTAGCCTCTATTGGAAGCAATTTCACCTTTGTTAAAGGAAATTAGTTTTTACGGAAAAATTCATTTAAGCGATCAATAACCTCTTCTTTTTTCCATTCAAATGTCTCACCTGTTTGACGGAACTTGACTTCAACAACACCTTCAGTTGCTTTTTTACCAACTGTTACACGAACCGGTAAACCAATCAAATCTGCATCAGCAAATTTAACTCCAGCACGCTCGGCACGATCATCCAAAAGCACATCATAGCGGTACGACTTTAATAAGCCATAAAGCTCATCTGCTAGGGCTACCTGTGTTTCATCCTTTGTATTTACAGGTACAACATGAATGTCATATGGCGCTAATTGCGTTGGCCAAATGAAACCATTTTCATCTTGGAATTGCTCAGCCACAGCAGCTAAAATACGTGAAACACCAATACCATAGCAGCCCATAATAAATGGCTGTGCCTTCCCTTGCTCATCTAAGAAAGTACCATTCATTTTTGCAGAATAAGTAGTCCCTAATTTGAAAATATGACCAACCTCTATGCCTTCTGCAAATTTTATGATACCTTGTCCATCTGGTGATGGATCACCCTCTTGAATAAAGCGAATATCTAAATAATCATTAACAGCAAAATCACGCTCTGGATTTACATTGATTAAGTGGAATCCATCCACATTTGCACCAGCTACTCCATTACGGATAGATTTTATTGCATTGTCCGCTACTACCTTGACATCTACTGGTAATTTTACTGGTCCAATAGATCCAACTCCACAGCCTAATAGGTCTTGAATAGCTGCTTCACTAGCAAGTTCAACTGACCCAGCATCAAGGGCATTTTTTAGTTTAATATCGTTAATTTCATGGTCGCCTCGTGCAAGTACAACGACTAATTCACCATCAACATCAAATACTAAAGATTTAATTACATTGGAGGACTCAATATTTAAGAAAGCAGATACATCCTCAATTGTTTTTTGATCTGGTGTTGCTACTTTTTCAAGGTCTTTTAATGCCTCATCTGATGCTTGATAGTCTACTACTACTTCTGCCATTTCAATGTTTGCAGCATAATCAGACGTGTTTGAGTATGCGATTGTATCTTCTCCAATTGCAGAAAGCACCATGAATTCATGTGTGCCTTTCCCACCGATGGAACCAGCATCCGCAATAACTGCACGATAATTTAAGCCTAGACGAGAAAAAATATTAGAGTATGCTCGATACATATCATCATATGTTTCATCTAAGCTTTCACGTGATGCATGGAATGAATAAGCATCTTTCATAATAAACTCTCTACCTCGTAATAATCCAAAGCGAGGACGTTTTTCATCACGGAACTTTGTTTGAATTTGGTATAGTGTTAATGGTAATTTTTTATAAGATTTAATTTCATCACGTACAAGAGTTGTAATGACCTCTTCATGTGTAGGCCCTAATGCAAAGTCACGATCATGACTATCTTTCAAACGCATTAATTCTGGACCATATTTCTCCCAGCGGCCAGATTCCTGCCATAGCTCCGCAGATTGTAATGCAGGCATTAACAGTTCAATAGAGTTAATAGCTTCCATTTCTTCGCGAATAATATTTTCAATTTTTGATAACACACGTTTTGCAAGCGGTAAATACGAGTATACCCCACTTGTATTTTGACGAATAAACCCTGCACGTAGTAATTGCTTATGCGATTTTACATCTGCATCAGCAGGTACTTCACGTAGCGTTGGGATAAATGTTTTACTTTGCTTCATTCAGTGTTCCACCTTTTTTCATCAATTTCGCTTTGGCGTAATTGCGTCTGGATTTTGAATTGTGCCTAGGCCTGCACGAGGGCCGACACGATGTCGGTCATTTCGGTAATGCCACAGGACGTGACGTTTTTACCGATGCAGGTCAGTTAGCCATTTTCGAAGGATGCGAAGGTTTTAGGCTAACATCCTTTTATTCATTCCTTTGAAAATCCGTGACACCGCCGGAGGTTTTATCTTCATTCAGCATGTGTTTGGAAACCTACTGAAAAGGAACCAAATCTGCATTCATCTCACCACCTGTAATGGTGGAAGTCTTCTGCTGAATGAAGATAAATAAGTTTATACTCTAATTAGCATAAACAAATTTAGCTTTGAACGCAATGTTTCAAATAAATTGCGCTCAAAGCTATGTTTTCCATCCATGTTAGCCTTGACGTAATAATCACGCATAGGCTTCCTCTAACTATGATGTAATGTTAACCTTTCTTCGCTAAAAGAAGAATCGTTGAATATCATTCCATGTGACAACTACCATTAAAATCATTAATAGTACGATACCAACAAAATGGACCATACCTTCTTTTTGACGATCAATTGGCTTACCTCTTACTGCCTCAAAGCCGAAGAATAAAAGGCGGCCACCATCAAGAGCAGGAAGTGGTAATAAATTCATGATGCCTAGATTAATACTTAACATGGCTGCAAAATTCATTAAAGCATAAATTCCCCATGCTGCAACAGTCTCTGTCGTTTTATAAATCCCTACAGGCCCTGATAATGCATCAATTGTAAATTGACCAGTAATAAGCATTCCCAGTAATTCAAAAATACGCACTGTCATATGATATGTTTCTTGAGCACCATAGACGACAGCTTTTAAAGGGTTGTGGACTCTTGGGCTTGTCACTCCAATTTGACCATATGTCCCACCGTTTTCTTCTTTCACTTCTTTCACTGTCATTGTGAGATTTTCCGTTGCTCCATCTCGCTCAACTGTTACATTAATCGTCTCACCAGGTCGATTTTGTACAATCGAAACTAAGTCCTGCCACGTCTCAACAGCTTGTCCATCTATTGATTTCACCCGGTCTCCTGCAAGCATACCTGCCTGTGCAGCGGGATTGTTATCTACAACTTCTGTAATAATTGGCTCATTTGTAGGTACACCATTTAATAACCCAATCACTAAATAAATGAAAAATGCTAATATAAAGTTAAACAATGGTCCCGCAAAGATTGTCATTGCACGTTGTCCCACTGTCTTAGCATTAAATTGACGGTCATATGGTGCGATTAACGTTTCTTTTCCATTTTCAACCAGAATGCAATCCCTTGTCACACTATAACGCACTAAATTCTCTTCTTCATCATAGCCTTCAATAAATAAATCTTTTTCTAAATCAGCTCGTTCAACTTCTAAAAATAATAAGTCTGGTAACTGCTTGTTATTTTGATTGAAAATAATTTTTTGGACACGATTATCTTCATCAACAATAAGCCCTACACGGTATCCAGGTAGCAATTCCGTACCATCCATGTCATCACCAGCCATACGAACGTAACCACCAATTGGTAAAAGTCGTACCGTATAGATTGTTTCACCATGTGTTTTTCCATAAATTTTTGGACCCATACCGATTGCAAACTCACGAACCATAATTCCTGCGCGTTTCGCAAACAGGAAGTGACCAAGTTCATGGAAGAATACGAGCAGGCCAAATATTAATATAAATGCAATGGCTGTTTGCATAATACCCCACCTTTAAAAGTGAATAGTTAACATAATCTTACTTTTGTTATTTTACCATGTCTAACACTGTTTTTCTTGTTTCACCGTCTACCTGCAAAATTGTCTGTAAATCTGGCACTAAAATGTTGTTATGTGCCTGCATCACACGTTCGATTGTTTCATCAATTTCAAGGAATGTTATTTTCCCTTGTAAAAATGCCCCAACTGCCGCCTCATTTGCTGCGTTCATCGCTGTTAAAATAGTACCCCCAGTACGCCCAGCCTCATAGGCAAGACGCAATGCTGGATAACGTTCGAAATCCATTTCTTGAAAATGCAGCTGACCAATCTGTGCTAAATTGAGCCGTTGTCCATTATGCAAAGGCATACGATCTGGATAGCTTAAGGCATACTGGATAGGTACACGCATATCTGGAGTACCGAGCTGCGCAATGACACTAGTATCATGATACTCAACTAGAGAGTGAATAATACTTTCTCTATGTAAAAGTACATCAATTTTATCATAAGGCATATCAAATAGGACATGTGCTTCTATGACTTCTAGTCCTTTATTCATCATTGTAGCCGAATCTATGGTAATCTTCGCACCCATTGACCAGTTTGGGTGATTGAGTGCATCCGCAACGGTTACATGCTTTAATTCATCACGTGATTTGTCACGGAAGCTACCACCAGAAGCTGTAATAATTAAACGTTCGATATTTTTTGGATTTTCACCATTCATTGACTGAAAGATTGCAGAATGCTCACTATCTACTGGTAAAATTGCAACATTATATTTCTTAGCCTCTGCCATCACTAAATGACCAGCCGTTACAAGTGTTTCTTTATTGGCAATGGCAACTGTTTTCCCCATTCGAATTGCAGCTAATGTTGACTCTAGACCGACACTACCAAGAACAGCATTAACAAGAACTGTAGAATCTGGATGTGTAGCCACCTCAACAAGTCCTTTTTCTCCAAATGAAAATTGGATTTGAGGATACTCTTTAGCCAGTGTCAATGCATCCTCTTCTCGCTGAACAGACACCAACTCTGGCTTCAAAGCTTCAATCATTTCACGCGTTTTTTCGATATTCTTCCCAGAAGAAAATGCGACTAGCTGAAAGGCATTATGTTGTTCCTTTAAAATATCATAGGTTTGCCAGCCAATGGACCCCGTTGCACCAAGTAAACTAATTTTTTTCACGACAAATTGTCCCCTTTTTCTCTCTAACAAATGAAATACTACGTTCACATTAATCTAGATGGCTTTAATTTCCTAAAAAATGCAAAAAGTGTAATAATGGCACAACAAATAATAGACTATCAAAGCGATCTAAAATTCCGCCATGTCCAGGTAATATTGTTCCTGAATCCTTTACATCAAAATGACGTTTTATGGCGGACTCCACTAAATCACCCATCTGCCCGATGATTGATGCAAAAATTGTGATGAAAATAAGTGAGATATAGCCATTTGCAAATGGGTAAATAGCCTGCATCCCTACAGCAAAGATTACCGCAATCACAATACCGCCTATAAATCCTTCTATCGTTTTGTTTGGTGAAATTTCTGGCCATAGCTTATTTTTACCTAGCTTTCTTCCAACAAAATACGCTCCTGAGTCCGTCGTCCAAACAATTAGTAAACAGTAGACAACATATACTAGTCCTTCGTTTCTTGTTTCAACTAAATAATGGAAGCCTAAGCCTACATAAAACGCACCTAATAATATAAAACCAACTTCATCAAATGTGATTTTATTTTTGACAAGAACCACATAAATTAGCAAAAGCATAACGATGCCATACACAACCATCAAATTAGAAGAATAGCCAATTGCTTCTACTACCTTACCCGACCAATCCTTCGGTATAACAAGTAATAGTAAAATGAGTAACCCTAAAATACCGGGCACTGAAAAAAGTGAAATACCTTTCATTTTTAGTATTTCATAAAAGCCGACAACAGCCATTGCAAGCACAAGTAGTGTAAATGGTACATTTCCATAAATAACAAATGGAATAAAAAGCGCAGCTGCAATTATTGCTGTGATGATTCGTTGTTTCAAGTTGTTTCTTCTCCCTTCAACCCACCGTAACGGCGATTACGTTTCTGATAGTTTTCCACCGCTTCCAGTAAGGTCTCCTCGCTAAAATCTGGCCACAATGTATCTGTAAACCAAAATTCTGTGTAGGCGAGCTGCCATAGCATAAAGTTACTTAAACGTACTTCGCCACTTGTACGAATTAATAAATCTGGCTCTGGTAAATGAGCTGTCATTAAATGAGATGCTAAACATTCTTCTGTTATATCTTGTAGCGTTAATTGACCATCTTGCACTTTTTGAAGCATCGTTTTCATTGCATTGACCATTTCAGAACGACTTCCATAATTCAAGGCAAAATTTAAAATTAACCCTGTGTTATGCTTCGTCTCTTCCATCGCTTCAAACAAGGCTTTCTGTGTATGTGCGGGCAATAAAGCAGGATCTCCAATCATTTCCACACGTACATTACGTTCCATCATTTCTGGTAAAAACGAGCCTAAAAATTCAACAGGTAGACGCATAAGAAAATCTACTTCTGTTTTTGGCCGCTTCCAGTTTTCTGTTGAGAACGCATACACCGTTAAAACCTTTATTCCAAGATCTGACGCAAATCTAGTGATTTTTCGTACCGTCTTCATACCTTCATGGTGCCCGGCAACACGAGGCATCGCGCGTTTTTTTGCCCAACGTCCATTTCCGTCCATAATAATCGCAACATGGGCAGGAATTGGCTCGCTTTTAGCAAGGGCAACACGTTCCCCCAATGATAGTGTATCCATATTTATTTGTTTACCTAATAGCTTTTTAAACATGCTAACTCCCCCACTACAACTAATCGGACGTATACTAACCTATCATAACAAACAAAAGCACGTTTTGTCTTTTTTTTCCCTCTAAATTGACTATGTATGAACCAGCTTCATTTAGAACTACTTACAAGTAAGGTTTTTAAGGGGTGTTTCCCTTTATCTCATGCAATCCTCATCTATGTTTTAGTTTCACGTAAAGAACAGTTCCTCTTAATCCAAAAAAGAAAACAAAAATAGTTGAAAGGTATTTCTCTAAGACAATTAAAAGCTTGAATGTATGAGATTTGACTAAATCTGATACATTAAGATCTAATTGTAAAGAGAAAAGACGTCCTGATATATATAGGACGCCTTCATCTCCTTAAAAAGTTCCATCTTAGATATGTAAAGCGTCTGCTTACACCTCTAGAATTTCTTTTTCTTTTTCTTTCGTTACTTGATCTACTTTTACAATGAATTCATCTGTTAATTTTTGAATATCTTCACCGTAGCCACGTAGATCATCCTCTGTGATTTCGCCAGCTTTTTCAAGTTTTTTCAGATCGTCATTAGCATCACGACGAACGTTACGTACAGCGATTTTTGCATCCTCTGCTTCTTTCTTCACTTGCTTCACAAGATCTTTACGACGCTCTTCTGTTAAAGCAGGAATCATTAAACGAATGACAGATCCATCATTTGTTGGTGTAATACCAATATCTGATTTCATAATCGCTTTTTCGATTTCACCTAAGATTGTCTTATCGTAAGGCGTAATAACTAATAAACGCGCTTCTGGTACCGCAACACCTGCAAGCTGATTAATCGGTGTTGGTGCACCATAGTAATCAACCGTAATGCGATCTAATAGTGATGCGTTTGCACGCCCTGCACGGATTGATGATAATTCACGACTGAAAGCTGCGATTGTTTTGTTCATTTTTTCCTTAGCTTGTTCCAATACTTGTTTAGCCATTATGCATTCCTCCTAACAACTGTTCCAATTTTCTCGCCTAGTACGGCACGTTTAATATTACCTTGTTCTGTAATTGAGAAGACAATTAACGGAATATCGTTATCCATACATAAAGTAGAAGCTGTTGAATCCATTACTTGTAAACCTTGTTGAATAACGTCTAAGTATGTGAGTGTATCGTATTTAATGGCATTTGTATCTATTTTAGGATCTGCAGAATAAACACCATCTACATTATTTTTAGCCATTAAAATCGCATCTGCATCGATTTCCGCTGCACGTAATGCAGCAGTTGTATCAGTAGAGAAGAACGGATTACCTGTCCCTGCTGCAAAAATAACCACACGTTTTTTCTCTAGATGACGAACTGCTTTACGACGAATATATGGTTCTGCTACTTGTGTCATCACAATAGAAGATTGGACACGTGTTTCAATGCCTAATTTTTCAAGTGCATCTTGTAATGCTAGAGAGTTCATAACCGTTGCAAGCATACCCATATAATCGGCTGCCGCACGATCCATCCCCATTTCACTACCGATTTTTCCACGCCATATATTACCGCCACCTACAACAACAGCAACTTCTACATCAAGATCTACTACTTCTTTTACTTCCTCTGCAACAGCCTTGATTATTTTTGGTGATAAACCGAAGCCAGCTTCTCCCGCTAACGCTTCACCACTTAATTTTATAACTACTCGTTTATATTGTGGCACACTCATTGTAAACCTCCGTCAGACTTTATTTAAAACATCTCTATTCCCTTTTCCATTATAGTACAAATAACAATAATTGCTAGTTATGAATAAGGCAGAATAGGAAATTATGTGGCTCATTACACCATAAAATTGATTGATTTCCGTTCCGGCTAGGCGCTTTCCTGGGGGCGTCCGATGAGCCGCTTCGCTTCGTTCCAGGGTCTCATCTGTGACGCTGATCCCCAAGGAGTCGCCAAGCCTCCACTACAATCAACTTATATAAATAGCTTACATTTTTAACAAATATCAGCCACAACTTTTGCTAATGAGTCATTTATATCTCTTTTTCGCTAATTTCGGAAAAATAGGGAACACGCTATGTTGTGTTCCCCATTCTTTTGTCTAGAAAATCTAGATATTATTTGATTAGGATCAAATGTGACTAATTAGTTACCTTTAACTTGGCTCATTACTTCTTCAGCAAAGTTATCTTCACGTTTTTCGATACCTTCACCTACTGCATAGCGTACGAAACCATTTACTGAACCACCAGTTGATGCAACGAAGTCACGCACTTTTTGGTCAGAGTTTTTAACGAATGTTTGGTCAAGTAAACAAACATCCTCGAAATATTTACCAAGGCGACCTTCCACCATTTTAGCAACGATGTTTTCTGGTTTACCTTCGTTAAGTGCTTGTTCAGTTAATACTTTACGCTCACGTTCAACTTCTTCAGCAGAAACCTCATCGCGAGAAACATAAGTTGGGTTGATTGCCGCGATATGCATAGCAACATCTTTTGCAGCAGCAGCATTTGTAGAACCTTCTAAAGTTACTAATACACCGATACGACCACCCATGTGTAAGTAAGAACCAAATGCATCCGCATCTGATTTAGTTTTCACTTCGAAACGACGAAGGTTGATTTTTTCACCAATTGTTGCAACTGCTGTTGAAATTTGGTCAACAATTTTAACACCTTCAGCATTTGAAAGCTCTAATGCATCCTCAACAGATGCAGGTTTAGCAGCAAGTAATTGCTCTGCTAAAGATGTAACTAAAAATTGGAATTTATCATTTTTAGCAACGAAGTCAGTTTCAGCATTTACTTCAAGAATAATTGCTTCGTTACCATTTTCTAAAATGTAAGTTGTACCTTCTGCAGCGATACGGTCAGCTTTTTTAGCAGCTGAAGATAGACCTTTTTCACGTAGGAAGTCGATTGCAGCTTCTAAATCGCCATCTGTTTGTACTAACGCTTTTTTACAATCCATCATACCAGCGCCAGTTTTTTCGCGTAATTCTTTTACTAATTGTGCAGTAATGTTTGCCATTTAGTGTTTCCTCCTCAAATTGGTTGGACAAATTTTAGTGATAGGTTCTAAAAAAGGTGATAAGGGTTCTGAGCCACTTATCACCTTTTTGTAAACGTGAATTACTCAGCAGCAGCTTCTACAGCTGGAGCTTCTTCTTCACCTTGTTTTGACTCGATTAAAGCGTCAGCCATTTTAGCAGTTAAAAGTTTAACAGCACGAATAGCATCATCGTTAGCAGGGATTACGTAGTCGATTTCATCTGGATCGCAGTTTGTATCAACAATACCTACTAGAGGGATGTTTAATTTACGAGCTTCAGCAACCGCAATACGTTCTTTACGTGGGTCAACCACGAACATTACGTCTGGAAGATCGTGCATATCACGGATACCGCCTAAGAATTTGATTAGACGTTCGTGTTCTTTTTTAAGTTGGATTACTTCTTTTTTAGGTAGAACTTCGAAAGTTCCTACTTCTTCCATTTTTTCGATTTCTTTCATACGCGCAACACGTTTTTGAATTGTACCGAAGTTTGTAAGAGTACCACCTAACCAACGTTGGTTGATGTAGTAGTTGCCTGAACGTTCAGCTTCATCTTTGATCGCTTCTTGTGCTTGTTTTTTCGTACCAACGAAAAGAACTTTACCACCGTCTTGACCAACTTGACGCATGAAGTCATAAGCTTCCTCTAATTTTTTAACAGTTTTTTGTAAGTCGATGATATAGATCCCGTTACGTTCAACGAAGATATATTTCTTCATTTTTGGGTTCCAACGACGAGTTTGGTGACCGAAATGTACACCAGCTTCAAGTAATTGTTTCATAGAAATTACTGACATGTGAATTTCCTCCTAGTATGTTTGGTTTTTATCCTCCGCATTTATCTCTTGCAACAAGCTACCCTAATCTTAGAGCACCACTTACTACATCAAAATGCGTGTGTAGTAACAACACCATTTGCAACTATATCATAGCTTTACCCTATTCGCAACTGTTTTAGCTATGAAATTTCAATAAAAGCTCGATTTCTGTCTTGCCTTTTTGGAGTTGTTTCGCAATTTCCTCTGATGTTTTTCCTTGTTTCGCTAATTCAATGGCTTGTTGCTCTATTGTTAATACCTTTGGTTGTTCCTTTTCTGCCTCATTCGTCATACTAGCAGATTGTACTGTTTTTGAAACAGTTTGTTGCTGACGTGAATAAGCACTCGCTACAATGTTTTTAGGTATATATTTTCGTGAGTCAGTCGCTAAAGTAGCAGATTCTTGTTCTTTTTTCGTTTTTTCAGTAAGCGGTTCTTGTTCCTTCTGAATAACAATTTTTTCAGTTTGCTGCAAAGCATTTACTTTCACTTCTGATTTTGAAACGCTTTGCAATTCTTGTATTAAACGATTATTTTCATCTTTCATATCTGCTAAATAGACACTAATTGTATCATCCATTTCGCGCATTAAACGTTCCTGTTTCTTTTCTAAATCTTTAAATTTAGCTAATTTCGTATTTAAAATAATAAGGAAGTAAAATGAAAGCAACTGTAAGAAAAATAGAATCGTAATTAGTATGGTTGTCATAGTAAACTCCTATCCACTAAAATCTACAAAATTCCCTTTAAACGGATGTCGTGCCTGTTTTTCTTGCTTGTCACTCTTTTTCTTTTTTTTGCGAGTCCCCTTAATGTACTCGCCACCCGCTTCTTCATCTTCACTAATCTCATCCATACCTTCTGAAGTATTTACAATTTTTTGCTTGCGATCGATTTCTTTTTTCAGTGCTTCATTTGCATGTGCTTGTTGAGCCAAAGTTTGCTGCTGTGCCTGATCTGCCATTTTCCCTGCCTCAAATGTTTTTGGAATAGCAATTTGTAATTCTACACCCTTTAAACTCATTGGAATTCCTCCCTTAATGTTATGTATCTAATCATCATTAAGCATTAATCATCTCACTAGATAATAACTTTCGCAGCTTTAATAGCGCCTTTGAGTGAATTTGTGAAATACGTGAAGTTGATAATTCAAGCATTTCACCGATTTCTGTTAAGGTCAATTCCTCTGTATAAAATAAGCTAAGCACCAATTGTTCCTTTTCATTCAATTTTTGAATATTCTCCGCTAAATCACCCAATAATTCTGATTTGATAATAACCTGTTCAGGCGTTTTTGTTGTATCATCCCTAATAACAAATGACTTTCCATCCGTTTCTTCCTGATCTTGTTGCTCGTTAATGGAAAGGACATTTGAAAAGAAATGCTCCTGTACAGTTTGATAGACTTCCTCCACTGGTAATTCCAAATTTTCAGCAAGCTCCTCTGGTGTTACATGACGCATATATTTTTGTTCTAACCGTTCAATTTGAACATCTAATTTCTTAGCTTTTTCACGAGCAGAACGAGGCAACCAATCTTCCTTACGTAAACCATCTATAATTGCTCCTCTTACTCTAAAAGAAGCGTATGTATCAAATTTCAAATCTCTCTTAATATCAAATTTATTTAATGCATCAAATAGACCTACCATGCCTAAGCTTGTTAGATCGTCTCTAGATACATTTTTTGGTAAGCTCGCGCCAATACGTTGTACATGATAAGAAACTAGTGAAATATATTTTTTAATCAGCAAATCCCCAGCATCTGGATCACGGTCATGTATCCAACGGTTCCACAGCTTTTGTTCATCGTTTAGATTTGGTTGTGTCATGAAATCCACCTCTCTTAAGAAAACGCATTTATCATTCAGTAGGTGTTTGGACACCCACTGAATGAAGATAAAGTGATTACCATTCTTTCCTACATTATAGCAAGAATCGACCATAATTTCATTTGTTTCTCCTACTCTCTTACATATTGTTTAAATTTATGAGTGTGTATAATTTAGTTCATTGCTAAGTATTTAACTTAGTTTCTATAACTTGTGCATTTATGAAAAAATGTTTATTGAGAAGTTAATAACAAGAAATGAGGTCCTAATTTTCATTGCTTGATGCTATTCAATGCATTCACTATAACAAAAAAAGAGCCGCAACTCGCGACCCCTTATTTTATGCATTTACTTGCTGATGCTCTTCACGACTCATCATCGTTCGTACAACTTGAGCAATTTCTTCTGAGCTTTCATCCTGAAATTCAACAGTTGAACTAGCAGAAGATGCTTCTTGATTGCCTTCTTGAAGTTCGTCGGATGCGTTTTCTTCCAACTCACCTTCACCAATTGCTTCTTTATCCTCTGGTGTATATAAAATATAGGCAATTATAAAGCGAACTATATACATTACGAAAAACACAATTATGGCTGCTACAAATGATCCTATAAGAATACGTAGTGGCGTAAGAGGTTTTTGAAATGTACTAAAAAAATAAATTGAAAAGGCAATTAGCGCTCCCCATAGGTTGTAAAAAATAGTACCAAACATTATATTTCGCTCACTCCTTGGTTAACTGTTCGAATATGTAATGTTGACGTTGCGGGATTAAATTCAATTGTTCTGCCACTATTACCACCAGTGTCTTCAGCAACTAATGGGATGCCATGAAGTTTCAACTCACGTTTTACAGCCTCTACATTACGTGGACCAATGCGCATCGAGTCTTTATCTGAAGTAAATTGGAACATTTGCGCACCACCTGCAATTTTTGCCTTTAACTTGAATTTTTGTACGCCTTCTATTTTTAATAAGTCAATCATAGCCGAAATACCTGTATCAGCAAATTTGGCTACGTTTATTGACTCCTGTCTACCTAAACTTGAATCTGGCAACATCACATGTATTAAACCAGCAATTTTTTTTGACTCATCATATAAAATAACACCTACACAAGATCCAAGACCTGATGTTCTGATGGTGTTTGGTAATTTTACCACATCCATTTGTGCAATTCCAACTTTAATAACTAGCCCGCTACTACTATTCAGCATCATCTATGAAACTCCCAATGCCTTAAAAATAGCATCAAATGAATCTGGATCGGGCAATAAGAAAAAGTGGCCCCTTACTGTTTCGTGATCCTCTACACCGTCTTCAAAAATGGATGTGTTTATGACGATAACATTATCGCTTACATGTGATAATTCAATTAAGCCAATACTGATAATAGCACCAAACATATCAACGCTTAGCCCTGGTACAGTTGGATAAATTTTCAAATTTGTAAAGTCAGATAACGCGGATAAATAGGAACCCGATAAAATATTCCCCATTTCCTGCATAGCTGATAATCCTAACTCTGAAACTGGTCGTTTTTTAAAGTCAAATGATTCATCATAAATAAGACGACGGATAAAACGATTCGCTTGTTCGATTGGCAAGATAAAGAACATACTGCCTTCAGCATCACCTTCGATGCGTAGAAAGATGCCAACTACAACATTTTCAGATCCACCAGCAAGCTCCATCATGTCATTAAACGACACCATTTCTACCTTTGGTACTCGCATGTCAATTTTTTTTCCGAGTAAATTGGAAAGTGCTGTCGCAGCATGCGCAGCACCAATATTCCCAATTTCCTTTAATACATCTAAATGTAGTGATGTAATCTTTTGATTAAATGTCATTATCGATCCCTACTTTAGTGGATTTAGTACTTTCTCTAAATGCAATAAAATTAATAATCGTTTATCAATTTTAGCAACTCCTGAAATAAACTCTTCTTCAAGCGAGCCGACTACTTCTGGCTGTGGCTCGATTGAATTAGCAGGGATGTCTAATACATCATTTGCAGAGTCTACGACGAAGCCTACTTCCATATCTTCTAATGAAATAATAATAATACGTGTTGTTTCTTCGTGCTCAGAAATTGGTAAATCAAATCTTTCTCGTAAATCAACAATAGGTGTTACGACACCACGAAGGTTTATGACACCTTTCACATATTTCGCTGTTTTTGGTACACGTGTAATATGCATTAATTTTTCAATCCCTTGAACATGTGACACTGGGATTGCATATTCTTTATCGGCTAATTGAAAGACTATTACTTTAATACTTTCTTGTTCCACTGCATTTGTCATGATTTACACCTCTCTTATTCATTCACCTTACTTATTTTATAAGTGCGTTACAGTCCACAATTAAGGCTACTTTTCCGTTACCTAAAATAGTTGCACCTGAAATAGCAAAGATATTTGTTAAGTAATTGCCTAATGACTTCAGTACAATCTCTTGTTGGCCAATGAATGAATCCACAACTAAACCAGCAAGTTTCTCACCTTTTCGAACGATGACTACTGAATGGAATTCATCATCCTGCTGCTCTTTACGAGGCACTTCGAAGATTTCTTCTAAGAACACAAGCGGGACAACTTTACCACGGAAGTCAATTACTTTTTGATTATGTGCATTCATAATCTCTGATGAACGGATAATAGAAGTTTCAATTATTGATGAAAGTGGAATAGCATAAATCTCTTTTTCAATTTCTACTAACATAACAGAAATAATCGATAATGTTAGAGGTAATTGAATTGAGAAAATTGATCCTACATCTTGTGTGGATTCAATTGAAATATTTCCACCTAAAGATTCAATTGTTGTTTTCACAACGTCTAATCCAACGCCTCGCCCAGATACATCTGAAATGACATCAGCTGTAGAGAACCCAGATGCTAAAATTAACTCGTTAATTTGCTTATCTGACATTGAATAGGATTGCTCTTGTGTCACAACACCTTTTGATATTGCTTTTGCTAATACTTTATCACGGTTAATCCCTGCGCCATCATCCTCAATTTCGATAAAGACATAGTTACCACTATGATATGCACGTAGTACAACTGTTCCTTCTTCTGGCTTGCCTTTAGCACGACGCGCAGTAGGATTTTCAATACCATGGTCAACAGAATTTCGGATTAAATGAACAAGTGGATCCCCAATTTCATCGATAACTGTACGATCTAGCTCTGTTTCAGCACCAATAATTTCGAGGTTAATTTTCTTGTTTAGATCACGAGATAACTGACGAATCATTTTCGGGAAGCGATTGAATACTGTTTCAACCGGAACCATACGCATCGTTAAAATAATAGTTTGTAAGTCACCCATGACGCGGCTCATACGTTCCACTGTTTCATTTAACTCTCCATGGTTAACTTCAGTTGCAATAGACTGTAGTCGTCCTCGATCGATAACAAGTTCTTCAAATAAGTTCATTAATATATCAAGTCGCTCGATATTTACACGAATTGTTTTATTACCAACAGGCGCATGATTTTTTTCAGCCTTAGCAGGCGCCGCTGCTTTTGCAGGTGTAGGTTTTGCAGTATTTGTTTTTGGTGCAGTAGCAGGTTGAGCCTCAACTTCTACCGTTGCTGTTGCCACTACTTCTTGAATTGCTTGTTCTTTTGCGCTATGTTGCTTTAGTTCGATCATTGCGACAATCACTTCTTCGACTTCAGAAACTTTCATAATCTTTTTCCGCATATCTTCAGCAGATTCTTTTGTTACGAAAGCTACGTAAAATTGTTGGTCGAACTGTTCGTCTTCAAGCTTATCTACAGATGGAGTTGATTTAATGACATCCCCATCTTTTTCTAATATTTCAAACACCATAAATACACGTGCTGCTTTCAAAAGACAGTCCTCACGTAATTTCACTGAAATTTCGAATGCATTGAAACCTTGTTCAGCAGATTGTGAAATAACGGTTTGTTCAAAGCCGTCATACTCTAACACACTTGCTACATCAGTAGTTGGTGTCTCAATAGTTGCGACAATCACTTCTTCAACTTCTGAAACGCTCATAATCTTTTTCTGCATATCTTCAGCAGATTCTTTCGTTACGAAAGCTACGTAAAATTGTTGGTCGAACTGTCCGTCTTCAAGCTTTTCTACTGATGGATTTGCTTTAATAACTTCCCCATCTTTTTCTAAAATCTCGAACACCATAAATACTCGTGCTGCTTTTAAAAGACAGTCCTCACGTAATTTGACTGAAATTTCGAATGCATTAAAACCTTGTTCAGTAGATTGAGCAATAACTGTTTGTTCAAAGCTGTCATACTCTAACACACTTGCTACAGCTGTAGCTGGTGTCTCAGTAGTTACTACTTCAGGAATCGCTTCCTCACCTAATTCAATACGCTTTAATTGAGCAACGGTTGAAGATACATCTCGCTTTCCATCTCCACCATTTGCAATGTCCATCACCATTTCTTCTAAATGATCTACAGACTCAAAGACAACATCTAGAATTTCTGGCGACACATGAATTTTCTCGTTTCGGATTGCATCTAATACGTTCTCCATTTTATGCGTTAAATCTGCTAAATCCTCGAAGCCCATCGTTGCAGACATACCTTTTAATGTATGTGCCGAACGGAAAATTTCCCCAACAATCGCCAAATCTTCCGGATTTTTTTCTAATTCTAATAAATGTTCACTACATGCTTGTAAATGTTCTTTACTTTCTTCGATAAACATCTCTAAATATTGATTTACTTCCATAAGAGGACACCCCTTTTAAGGCAAATATTTCATTATTGTTTGTGCAATATCATCTACATCTGCAACTTCATCAATAAGCTGCGTTTCTACTGCTGCTTTTGGCATACCATATACAATGCAAGTTTCGGCTGACTCAGCGATAGCAATTACATTGCCAGTACTTTTTAGTACTTTTAGTCCATTTGAGCCATCTTGACCCATACCTGTCATAATCACAGCTACCTTATCAAAATCTTTCCATTGACTCACATCTTCGAACATCACGTCTACAGAAGGGCGATGTCCGGATCTAGGTGGTTCATTACTATCTAGAACAATGCCAAAGGAGGTACCTACTTTTCGAAGTTTCAGATGATACCCGCCTGGTGCAATATAGGCCACTCCATTTTGGAGAATATCGCCTTGCTCGGCTTCTTTTACAGTAATTTCACTTAACTGATCAAGACGAGTTGCAAGTGATTTTGTAAATCCGGCTGGCATATGCTGGACGATTAAAATCGGTGCTTGAATTGTTTTAGGTATTTTTGTAATGACTTCCTGTAACGCTCTTGGTCCACCAGTAGAAGTACCAATCAACACAATTTTCCTACCTATTTTATTCCACTCCACACGTGACCTTGATAGCTCTACTCTTGTTGGAGAAATATTGACAGGAGAGGCTATCTTTCCTTCATTAAGTGATTCTCTTCTTATGGTACTCACGTTTAATGCCGGTTCTTGTTGTCTTTTACTACCAGAAGGCTTCTTTAATTTTGAAATAGGTACCAATGATGCTTGTTCAACCTTGTGGACAAGTTCAGTTTGGATTTTATGTAAATCAAGAGAAATTGTTCCGCTCGGCTTTGCGACAAAATCCACTGCTCCAAATTCAATCGCTGATAAGGCATTTTCAGCACCACGTTGAGTTGTACTAGAAAGCATCACCACTGCAACTGGACATATTGTCATTATTTCTTTTAAAGCATCAAGTCCATTCATTTCAGGCATCTCAATATCCATTGTCACAACTGTCGGCCTCAATGTTTGAATTTTTTTTATCGCATCTTTCCCATTTCGTGCAGTTCCAACTACTTCAACCTTCGAATTACCAACAAAAAAGTCACTAATTAGCTTTCTCATAAAAGCAGAATCATCAACTACCAGTAGCTTGCTTTTATGTAAAAAGTCCAATTAATCACGCCCTTTCGAAAAAATACTTCTTAATTTAGTTAAGAATTTACTCGCTGACTGATCATGTGCGTGAACTTCCTCCACACGGTGTTCCATAAAACGAGCCACTATAAGTTGAAGTGTCTTCGAAATAAGTGCGTCCGGATAAGCAAGTGAAAAAGGTACTTGCTCGCGCACAGCCTTACGCACAACAGCATCCTCAGGTAATGATCCTAAAACAGTAACCTCTTTGTCCAAAAAACGTTTCATGGTCTGCTTTAATCGTTCATTGGTTTCCATTCCTTCTTCCTTACTATAAGCACGGTTACAGAGAATATAAAACTGTTTATCCATATCTCTTACATGAATATATTTCATCATCGAATAGGCATCTGTAATAGAAGTTGGCTCAGCTGTAGAGATAACAATAATCTCATCAATTGACGTCAGTAAATCTAATGACCAGCTAGTTGCTCCTGCCCCCATATCAAATAAGATATAATCGAAGTTTTTTTGTAGTTGCTCAAATGCATGTATGAGTCGTTCAAGCAACACTTCTGACCATTCTAAGACACTCGACATCCCAGATCCACCTGAAATATACCTTAAACCGTAAGGACCCTCAAATACCACTTCATCTAGTAACTTATTTCCTTCCAAGTAATCTTTTAAACTATAAGAAACATTTTTCCCAATTAAGATATTAATATTTCCCATACCAATATCCATATCAACGATTGCAACTTTTTTCCCTTTATTCGCTAGCATAGTTGCAAAATTCATTGTGAAGTTACTTTTACCTACCCCACCTTTGCCGCTTACAACTGCAATGGCTCTACCTAAATCGCCTTGTCGTCTTAGCATTTTCAAGCGTAATGTTTCAGCTTGGTCTCTCATTTTTCTTCACCTTGGAAAAACAAATTAAGCACTGCTTCTAGATTAGCTTCTTCAATATCTTCTGGTACTTCTTGACCATTTGTATAGTAAGCAAGTCCTTTATTATATTTAATCATTAAATTAATCATTGTGCCAATAGAATTTGTTTCATCTAGCTTTGTAAAAATGAATTTTTCAATTGGCAATTGCTTAAATTGCTCTACAATGTTTGCCATGTCCTTCTCTTTTGTTGTCATAGCAAGGACTAAGAAGGATTCTGCTTGGTCATCAAATTTTATTAGGCGTTGTAAATCATCGACATATTTTACTTCTTTATAATTTCTACCTGCTGTATCGATAAATACTAAATCTAAATGAGCCAAACGTTGAATGGCTTGTTCAAAGTCTGTTGCATTATAGGCAATCTCGACAGGTGCCTGTAAAAGTCCTGCATATGTTTTCAATTGCTCGATTGCTGCAATTCGGTACGTATCAGTTGTAATAAATCCTATTTTTTTCTTCTTCTCTAAAACTGCTCTAGCTGCCATTTTTGCGATAGTCGTTGTTTTGCCAACACCTGTGGGACCAAGAACATTAATATATTTTTTTTCATAGGATATTCCTCCTATTGGGAAATCCTCTAGCCTTTTACGCAATAAATTTTTCGTTATCAGCTTACATTGTGAAAAATTAATTTCTGATGCTTCTCTAAAATGCATAAAAAGCTCATCACCAATCTCCGTGATGAGCTCTTCACTTAGCTCCTGCTGTCTTAAGTATTCAATGAAGGGGAAGAGTTCATCGGGATATTGAGCTTGGGTAGTCTTTTTATGCATAGATTGCATTAAAGATTTTAAATCTGCAATTTCCTTCCTCAATTCATCAGGAATGCCTGTGTCTTCATGTAAGGACACATCTTGCTGCGGCTGTCCTTGGTGTATTTTGGCTTGAACAGCATGGGTAATTTCTTGCAGCCTTACATTTTCTTTTTTAGGCGATATTACAGGTACTTCGGCAGGTGTTGGAGCCAAGTTCTTTGGCTCCATTGAATCGATACCTGCCACTACCTCAAAACTTTTCTTTTTAATGATCCCGAAAAATTTCTTTGTGATTACTACTTTTGAATTTAAAATGACAGCGTCCTCACCTAACTCAGCACGCACAAGCTTCATAGCCTCTGGAATGGAAGATGCATAATATTTTTTCATTTTCATTCTACATTCACCACCCCAACACTTTGAATTTCAACCGTAGCATCAAGTTCGTTATAGGATAGAACAGGAATCTGCGGGAAGTAACGCTCTGTTAGCTGACGCAAGTACATACGAACAGCAGGAGAGCATAAAATAATAGCTGATTGCTCCATAAAGGAAACACGTTCTATTTCAGCTGCAATGGATTCCAGTACAATTTGAGAATCTTGCGGGTCCATTGCCAAGTAATTACCATGATCGGTTTGTTGAATACTATCAGCAATCATTTTCTCTACTTTACCCGAAACAGTAACAACCTTCAATGATGAACCGTCTCCAACAAATTGTGAAGTAATCTGACGCGCCAGAGATTGCCTCACATACTCCGTTAATATATCCGTATCGCTAGTTAATTTTGCATAATCAGCTAGTGTTTCAAAGATAATTGGTAGATTGCGGACAGAAACATTTTCTCGAAGTAATTTACCCAACACTTTTTGAATCTCCCCTGTTGATAATGGAGTAGGTGTCAATTCTTCTACTAAAATTGGATGTGTCTCGCGTAAATGATCGATTAGCTGCTTTGTCTCTTGACGACCAAGTAGCTCATAAGCATTGGCACGAATCATTTCTGTTAGATGTGTTGAAACAACACTTGGTGGATCAACGACTGTATAGCCAAACATTTCAGCATCTTCTTTCACTTGCTCAGTAATCCATTTAGCAGGTAAACCAAATGACGGCTCAACTGTGTCAATGCCCTCAATAGAATCATCATCTCCTGGACTCATTGCTAAATAATGATCAAGTAATAGTTCACCGCGTGCCATTTCGTTACCCTTAATTTTAATTCGATACTCATTTGGCTGTAATTGAATATTATCTCGAATACGGACAACCGGAATAACAATCCCTAGTTCTAATGCTAGTTGACGACGAATCATAATGACACGGTCTAATAAATCTCCACCTTGAGCGGCATCCACTAAAGGTATTAGTCCATAGCCAAATTCAAATTCAATTGGGTCCACATTTAATAAATTCACAACGTTTTCAGGGCTCTTCATGCCATCTGTTGCCACTTCTTCCTCAATTTCAAGTAATTCTTCTTCATCCTCTGGTTTCTTACGCTCCATCATATATGCACCAGCGATTAGTGAAATACTGATTGGAAGTGTAACCCAGTTCGGGATAGGCGTAAATAACCCCAGCAATAAAATTGTACCGCCCGCAACATAGAGCAGTTTTGCTTGTGCAAAGAGCTGACCTGTAATATCTTCGCCAAGACTTCCCTTAGAGGATGCACGAGTTACAACAATACCTGTCGCTGTAGAAATTAATAGCGCAGGAATTTGAGATACAATGCCGTCTCCAACAGTTAACTTAGAAAAATGAGTTGCTGCTTCTGCAAATGGAAGCTTCATCTGAACAACACCGATGATAATCCCAAATAACAGGTTGATAATAACCATTACCATAGAGGCAATGGCATCCCCTTTAACAAATTTTGTGGCACCATCCATTGCTCCGTAGAAATCCGCTTCACCCGATACTTTATCGCGTCGTTCACGTGCTTCTCGCTCAGAAATAACTCCTGCATTTAAGTCAGCATCAATACTCATTTGTTTACCAGGCATCGCATCCAGTGTAAACCGTGCCGCTACCTCAGCTACACGCTCTGCTCCTTTTGTGATAACGATAAACTGTATTAACACTAGAATTAAGAATACAACTAATCCAACAAGAACATTACCGCCGACTACGAAATCACCAAAGGTTTCAACAACAGAACCAGCATCTCCGTACGCCAAAATGGCACGTGTTGTGGAAACACTCAGTCCAAGTCGGAACAAGGTTAACAGTAAAATAACGGAAGGAAATATTGAAAAATCTAATGCTTCCTTCATACTCATTGCTGTTAAAAGTACGATTAATCCCAATGTAATATTAATGACGATTAAGAAACTTAACATCCACGGAGGAAGAGGGATGATGAGCATCGCAACGATTAAAATAACCGCACCTAAAACCCCTATATCGCGAACTTTCATTTGTGTCCCTCCTACTTAAAACTTTAAATTTTCCGCTTAATTCGATATACATAAGCAAGCACTTCTGCCACTGCTTTGAAAAACTCTTCTGGTACTGGATCGCCAATTTCTACCTGATCATACATTGCTCGTGCCAATGGTCTATTTTCAACCATAATGACATCATGTTCTTTTGCAATCAGTTTAATCTTTTGAGCGATAAAGTCTGTCCCTTTCGCCACAACGCGAGGAGCATCCATATTATTCTCATCATATTTGAGAGCAATTGCATAGTGCGTAGGGTTTGTAATGACAACATCCGCGCTAGGAATTTCAGACATCATACGACGCATCGCCATTTCACGTTGACGCTGTTTGATTTTTGATTTAATTAGCGGGTCACCCTCACTATTTTTATATTCATCTTTAATATCTTGCTTAGACATTTTAAGATTTTTTTCATAATCATGTTTTTGGTACATCCAATCTAAAATGGATACACAGAGTAGGACGAGAGAAGCTGCAATTCCCATGATTCCTACAAGCTTGCCCACTGTAATAAGTGTAATACCAGGACTTTTAAAGGATAATGCCAAAACCTCTGGCAAATTAGTCCATACAATAATTGTCGTAACACCACCGATAAAGCCAATCTTTAATACGGACTTAATCAGCTCTACAATGGCCTTAACTGAAAATATTTTTTTTAATCCCTTGATTGGATCCATCTTCGTTAAATCAAATTTCATAGGCTCTAAAGTAAATAAAAAACCAAATTGCAGAAAGTTACCCGCTAAGGCTCCTACAAAGGCTATTGCCATTATTGGAACAACGATATATGCCATCTGCACCAACGTTTCTGTAAAAAGGCGTATGACACTATCTATTGTAAGTGATTCTACGCGGATATTATGGATAAAGGTTTGTCTGAAAAAGGCCAATAAATCGTCTCGCATTGAACCTGCGAAGAAGAATAAGAAGATAAAGACCATGAGCATGACAATTGCACTGGAAATATCCTGACTTTTGACTACCTGACCCTTTTTTCGGGCATCTTGGCGTTTTTTAGGTGTCGCCTTTTCTGTTTTTTCTCCTGCAAAATACTGTAAATCTAAATCTAGTAATAGCAGCATTCTATCCACCACCTAAAATAGCCATTAAATCACGCATTGCATATATCATAATAGAAATCAGTTTTTGAATAACTTGAACCATTACGGCCATCATTGTAAATAACACTAAAAAACTAACACCTATTTTAATAGGAAAACCGACTACAAAAATATTTAATTGTGGGACTGTTTTGGCAGTAATACCGAGCGCCAAGTCAACTAAAAATAATGTTGCGACTACAGGTGCAGCCATTTGAAAGGCAATAGCAAAAACAGCTGTAAAAGTTGTTATAATAAATTTAATATAATTATCACTTGAAAAATCAGGAAATCCTTGATCCATCGGTAAAAATTGATAACTATAATAGATGCCATCAAGAATCATATGGTGTCCATTAATAGCTAATAGTAAGAGCAATGCTAACGTATTAAAAAATTGCCCAATTAAAGGACTTTGTGCCCCTGTTTGCGGGTCAATAATATTAGCGATAGCAAACCCCATTTGAAAATCAATAAAGCTTCCGGCTATTTGAATAGCCGACATGATGATATAGCCTACGAGACCGAGTAGCAGTCCAATAAGGGCTTCTTTCATCACTAATAGTATGTAATCACCATTAAAGGCAAATGGCTCAATATCTATTGTATAATACATCATCCAAGCTAAAACGAGTGCGAGAGTTATTTTGACTTGTGGTGGAATCGTTCTGTACGAGAAGAATGGAACCGTAACAAAAAATGCCGATACACGCACAAGTACTAACAAGAAAACCGTGAAGTGTGGGATTAATTCATTCATCTATTCACCCTATATAACGCGTTAAATTCTCAAAAATATCTCTCGCATAGCTTGTCACCTGTGATAACATCCATGGTCCGAAAAAAACTATGGCTACTAATACAGCGATAATTTTTGGAACAAATGCTAATGTTTGCTCTTGAATTGAAGTTGTTGCTTGAAAAATACTAACCGCTAAACCAGTGATTAAAGCAACTAATAGTAGCGGACCGCTTGTTAGAAGGATAATCATAATGGCACGCTCTGCAATTGAAATAACCAATTCACCTGTCATACTGTATCATCCCCTAAAAACTTTGTAGTAATGATTTCATCACGAGATACCAGCCATCAACGAGAACAAATAATAAAATCTTAAACGGTAATGAAATCATAACCGGCGGTAACATCATCATCCCCATCGACATAAGCGTACTTGCAACTATCATATCGATAACTAGGAATGGAATAAAAATCATAAATCCTATTTGAAAAGCGGTTTTAATTTCACTTAATGCAAAAGCAGGTACAAGCATAGTTAGAGGAATTTCTTCTACTGATGCTGGTTTTTCTGCCTGATTGTATGTTAAAAATAAGTCTAGATCCTTTTGCCTAGTATGCTTACTCATAAATTCCTTAAAAGGTTCACTGGCACGATCATAAGCTTCTTCAAGCCCAATTTCTTCAGAAAATAAGGGCTGCAATGCCTCTTTGTTAACCTCTTGGAATGTCGGAGCCATGATAAAGAAAGTTAAAAATAAAGAAAGACCAACAATGACTTGGTTTGGCGGCATTTGCTGTGTCGCCAACGCTGTTCGAACAAATGATAATACAATGACAATTCGTGTAAAAGAAGTCATCAAAATTAATATACTCGGTGCCAGTGAGAGAACCGTTAACAGTAAAAGGAGCTTCACAGCATTGGAGACATTTGCCGCATCGCTGTTGGACAAAATACTGATTGCATCATTCATTTATCATCATTCTCCTTTTGCTTCCATCTCTCCAGTTCTTCACTACGCTCCTGTTTAATTTCGGATATCTTTTTTTCAAATAGCTCACCAAATGAGTCTTTTCCTTGTTCTATGGATGAACTACCATTATTTTTTCTCTTAAACTTCGAAAATACTTCTGCAATATACGGTGATGATGATGCAAGTTCTTGTCGTTCATTATAAAGTGCTAAAAGTGCTGCGACTTCTTCAGGATCAGTAATTTCACGTAACAGTTGAACATCCTCACCAACCCCAACTAAATAGAGTGTTTTCCCTACTTGTAATAACTGCACTGACTTTTGTGCACCTAACGATAAACCGCCTAAATTTTGTACCAATTGATTACGTTGAAAGTTTAAATTTCTTTTATTTAAAAACTTCATTAACCCATAAAATAAAGCTACAACAAAAATAAGCGCCAAAACCATTTTTATGTATTCCCATGTAGATATATCTCCAGCTGCTGATACATCTGAATCTTGTGGAGCAGCTGGATCAGTATCTTCTTTACATGCTTCTGTTTTATTGATGCAATCATCGACACTGCCTGTGTTAGATTCAGCGAAGACAGAAGCAGGTGCAGGATACAAAAACAGGAAGGATACAAGAAATGCAAAAATCATCGTTAGTCGAAATGATTTTAACATTTGCATGCAATCATCCTAGAGCTTTTTGAATCGCTTCAATTACACGATCAGCTTGGAAAGGCTTTACGATAAAGTCTTTTGCACCTGCTTGAATTGCATCGATTACCATTGCTTGTTGCCCCATTGCTGAACACATGATTACAGTTGCACTTGGATCTGAGCCCTTAATTGCTTTAAGAGCAGCGATACCATCCATTTCAGGCATTGTAATATCCATTGTTACTAAATCTGGCTTTAGTTCATTGTACTTTTCGACAGCTTGTAAACCATCAGCTGCCTCCCCAACCACTTCAAATCCATTTTTCGATAAAATATCCTTGATCATCATGCGCATAAATGCAGCGTCGTCTACAATCAAAATTCTTTTAGACATGGTTAACTCCTCCAATTGAAACTATCTTAAATTATTTAAACGCTCTGCTTGACTTAAAACATCTGTAATGCGGACACCGAAGTTTTCATCAATTACAACGACTTCACCTTTAGCGATTAAACGACTATTTACTAAAATATCAACTGGTTCACCAGCTAATTTATCCAGTTCAATAATCGAACCACTAGATAGTTCTAATATCTCTTTTACAGAACGTTTCGTACGTCCTAACTCTACAGTAACTTGCAATGGAATATCAAGTAGCATATTTAAATTTCTAGCTTCAGATTGCGAGATTACATTCGTATCAAAACTAGCAAACTGCGCTTGTTGAACATTGACAGGCTGAACAGGTCTTGTTGCATAAGGGATCTGTTGTTGCTCTTGATACATTGGTTGCTGCTGTACTGGCGCCTCCTGTTGTTGATAAATTGGCTGTGCTGGTGGTGGTGCTACTTGCGCTTGTGGTTGCACTGGAGGCGGTGCTATTGGTGCTTCAGGTGCAATTGTCGCAGCTACAGGTTCTTCTATTGTTTGTGTTTCTCCTAATAGAGACTTCACAATATTTTGACTAAATTTTAGCGGTAATAATTGCATTAAATTTGAATCAATTAAATTACCGATACGTAATCTGAAAGATACTTTTACAAGCAAATCATCTTCCGGAATATTTTCTCGTCCTTCATTTTGAGAAATATTCATTAAATCAATTGTTGGTGGAGAAATATCCACTTTTTTGTTGAATACAGTCGACATGGATGTTGCCGCAGAACCCATCATTTGGTTCATAGCTTCTTGAACAGCACTTAACTGAATTTCACCTAAGTCTGGTTTCGGATTTAATCCATCTCCGCCTAACATTAAATCAGCAATAATTGCTGCATCAGATTGTTTAATAACAAGTAAATTCATACCTGTTAAACCAATCGTATATTCAACTTGGACTGCCACATAAGGATGAGGAAATTCCTCTTCTAACTTATTGCGGTTAATCATTGAAATACTTGGGGTAGTAATATCTACTTTTTGACCTAACAATGCTGAAAGTGCTGTGGCAGAGCTACCAAAAGATATATTACCTACCTCACCTAATGCATCTTGGGCAAACGAATCAAGATAATCCTCTACTCGTATATCATTCATATCATCATTTGTAGAAGCTTCAGAGCCGCTGTTTTTATCTTCCAACGTCTCGCCCCTTAATAACGCTTCAATTTCTTCTTGGGAGAGCATTTCATCACTCATCTTCGTCTCCTCCTTTCAAAGGGTCGATAATTTGGATTGCTAATTTTTTGCCTTGCTTACCTGGTTGAACAGTAAATTTCGGTAATGTCCCTACTTTTAACATTAAAGGATTTTCGATTTTTTGATCTAATTGAATAACATCCCCAACTTGCATTGTCAGGAAATCCTCAATCGTGATATCTGTATTACCTAATTCAACGCTAAGTGGTAATTGGGCTTGTTTAACACGCGTTTCAAGCATTTTTGTTTGTTCTGGAGACATCTCTTTCGTATTTGTTTGCATCCAGTAACGAACAGATAGATTTGGAACAATTGGTTCCAATACAACATGTGGAATACAAATATTTATCATGCCACTTGTTTCACCGATAATCGTATTTAAGGAAATGACAACAACTGTTTCATTGGGTGAAATCATTTGTAAAAATTGAGGATTCACCTCAAGCTCCACTAAAATTGGATCAATTTCCGCAACATTTTCCCACGCTTCACGTAAATTATCAAATGAACGCTCAAATAGGTTTGTCATAATTTTTGTTTCAATTTCAGTTAAATTATCCACATTACTATGACTTGACCCACTTCCGCCCATTAAACGATCCAGCATGGAGTAGGCGATATTCGGATTTATTTCCATCAATATATTACCATCTAATGGCGGCACTTCAAACACATTAATGAGTGTCATATTCGGAATCGAACGTACAAACTCTTCAAATGGTATTTGGTCCACTGATGCAACCGTTATCTGCACATAGCTTCTCAGCTGTGCAGAAAAGAAGGTTGTCAGTAGTCGTGCAAAATTTTCATGTATTCGGGTCAAACTTCGGATTTGATCTTTGGAGAATCGAAGTGCTCGTTTAAAATCATAGACCTTAACCTTGCGCCCCTCATCCTCTTTCTTTATGTCGTCCGCTGACATTTCCCCAGTTGATATTGCGGAAAGCAGCGCATCTATCTCGGATTGAGATAACACATCTCCTGCCATTTGCCCACCTCCATTTCAAGCAGTTTTTCGTTTTATGAAGTAATAAAGGAGGTAAAATAAATCTCCTGAACTTCTCCCTCTTGCATCAATTCATTTATTCGTGTTTTTAATGATTTTTGGAAAATTTGTTTACCTTGCTTACCTTCTAAATCTTTTTGCTCCATTTCGGAAAGCTCCTGAATAACAATATCTTGCACCTGGAACATACGTTTCGTTAATTCTTTAGCTGCATCTTCACTTGATGTTTGAATTTTTAACGAAAAGCGTACGACTCTGTTATCAGCTAGATTTGTCGTTATTTCTGGAACCTCTACAGAAGCTTTTACGATGTCATCAATCGATGGTTCAAGCGATCCAGCTGGCTTATTAAATTGGGTTAGCAATACAAACGCAATACCCCCGATAAGTATGATTGCTACTAGTACGATAATAATCATCGTCAACATTTTGTTATTCTTCATTTTCTTCACCTCGTAGATGCGGGTTTGATAGTATTTGTATATTTTTATAAAAGGCAGTTACCTTTTGTCGCACCTCATCTTCACTCTGTAAAACAATGATTTTGGTTCCAGTCGTTAATGTTATAGTCGTATCTGGGAAAGATTCGACCGTTTCTATGTATAAAGCATTTAATGTAAATGCTTTGCCATTTAGACGTGTTAGTTCAATCATTGAAATAGGGCCGGGTCTAGCGTGAGAGCCGGCCCGACCCTCCCTCATATGAAATTATGTTTTATAAATTTGTATGCCGTTTTTAATACCCTAGTAATATATGCATTAGCAAGTATTTTTTAACAAATAAAGCATACAAAGTTGCTAAAATTGTTTTAACCTATCGTTTTAAGTTTACTAGCTCTTGAAGTATTTCATCAGATGTTGTAATGATACGAGTATTTGCTTGGAAACCACGCTGTGCCACAATCATCTCAGTAAATTCTTCTGATAAATCGACGTTAGACATTTCTAATGCTCCTGGAGCAATTGTTCCCATTCCTGCTACTGTTGCTACTTGAGCATACGGTGCACCTGAGTTCGTAGTAGCTTGGAAATAATTACTACCCACTTTTTCTAGACCACCAGCATTAGGAAATTTAGCCATAATAATATGGCCTGCAAATTTTGGCTGTCCATTAAAATCAATATAAGTAATTGAACCATCATTACCAATACTAAATGATTGAGCAGTAGTAGGAATTCGAATAGTTCCTATTTCACCTTCATTAGGTTCTAGTACACCATCCACCATTAAATTCTCACCGTCTGTACCAGAAACATCTGGCTTGTCGTCTAACACAACACCGTTATCATTATTTGCGTCTACAGAATAATCATCTGCTCTTACACCAACTAAATATTTCCCTTCTGAGTTGACAATATACCCATTTTCATCCATATAGAAATTCCCTGCACGAGTATATAGAATATTGCTAAATGCTTCTTCACCAGTTTCTTCAATAACTCCATCATCATTTGGTGCAGTTCCATCAGCTACCATAAAGAATCCTTCACCCTGAATGGCAAGGTCAAGTCCCCTAAATGTATTTTGACGTGATCCGGAGCCATGAACTGTATCTATCGTAGCAAGTGTTGAACCGAGACCAATTTGAATTGGATTCGTTCCTCCACGAGTAGCTGTTGGCGAAGAAGCACCTGATGTTGTTTGGGACATAAGATCTTTAAATACTACACGACCTTTTTTAAAGCCATGCGTGTTAACATTAGCGATGTTATTTCCAATAACATCCAACTTAGTTTGAAAGTTTTTAAGACCTGAAATACCTGAATACATAGAACGTAACATAAATGCCGTTCTCCCTTCATTATAAATTGTGTGCGTCGATCATTCAGCACACTAGGCTTCCAATTAAGGTCCAGCCCCTTAAAGCACAATGGTGCCATCGATATTTGTAAATAATTGTTGCTTTGCCTCCGTGCGATCCATTGCTGTAATGACAGTAGCATTTTTAGCACTGACAATTAAAGCCGCTTGATCCATCAAGACTAATGGTTGTTTGACACCTTTTGAATGTGCCTCAAATACCTTGTCTGATACAACCTGCCATTCCTGATCAGTAATCGCTATTTTACGCTCCATAATACGTTCTTGCGCATGCTTACTCACTTTTAGTTCTTGTTGTTTGGTAGCCTCCTGTAAATGAGCTTGGAACGATTGCTGCGATTTTATTGGCGAGGGCTGTGTTTGGCGAATAGATGGATGCAATGGTACACGATGAATTGAAAATTTATCCATCATTATTCTCCACCTTTATTCGCTTATTACTGTAAAATCCTTATCTGTTAACCTTTTTTCATTGTCTAATATATATTGTATAACGCCATCTTTATTTGTAACAGAAACGATACGTCCTTGTAGTTCTTGTTCTCCATCTTTATAGGTAACATTTTTACCAATCAATTTGCTTGCTTGTACAAGTGGCGATTCTGTAACTGAATTATTACCGGTTGAATTTACTGTTGAACCATTTAAAATACCTGAGATATTACCAGGAGTTATTTCTTTTCCATCTGTTAATTTGAAGACCACATCACCATCAACAAATTTAAGTGATTCGATAATCCCTGTTCCTTCATTGACAACAAAATCCCCTTTTTCATCCTTTTGCTCAGTCATCTCATGCCACTTTACTTCCTTACCTATAAATGTTGAATAATTCATAAGTTGTGTTTGTTGCTGTGAGGCAAGTAATGACTCCATTGCTTTCGTCATATTTTGCATTTGCTCTAATGAAGAAAATTGAGCCATTTGAGAGATAAATTCTCGGTCATCCATTGGATTTGTTGGATCCTGATGTTGTAACTGCGTAATTAATAATTGTAGAAAGGCATCTTTACCAAGTTCGCTATTTCCGGTCTGCCTTGTTGGTTTTTGATAATTAGAATAATATAAATCATCCGTTATTGTTTTATTTACAGTTTTTGTTGTTGCATCTGCCATGCTTACACCTCCTCGCTTATTAGATAATCACTAAAGGATTTGCCTTCGTCGTCATCTTCGCTGCTTTGCTCCTGTTCTTCTTGCTGTTGCTGCTTAAAGAAATTACTAAAGAAGCTTTGATCTCTTTGTTGACGATCTGCGTCCTGTAGAGATTGAGCAATATCTAGACGCTCAATTTGGATATTCTGCTGAACAAATGCTTGCTTTAATTGATGTGCTTGACTATCCAGTAATTCTCGTCCATGTGCTGTTGAAGCAAGTAGTCGAGCTGTAAGGACTCCATCATTTTGCACTAGTTCAATGCGAATTGTGCCTAAATTCTCAGGGTACAATTTCAATGTCAAACGTGTAATACCCTGCGCATTCGAAATTTGAGCTTTATTCATGATAGCTTGCATCTCTTTTAATAATGCCTCAGATTGTGCAGGTTTAGCTGCTGGTAGTGTCACTTGGAATGTATCCGCTTTTGTTTGAACTGTATTGGCTGTTACCATCTCATTAGCACTTGTGTCAGTCTGCTTTGTTATCTGAACCTGTTGAACCACAGTCTGAAAACCCTGCAATGGAAGAGTTACAGTTGTTTTTGTTGTTATCTGAGGTGTTGTTTGGATTGTCTCTACATTCGTTTGTAACGCTGTTAAAAGGCTTTTAACATTTGTCAGCAAGTTTTCTTGTGGAGCTGTTAAATCTGTTTTTTGTCCAACTAATTGTGCTAGTTTTAATACTTGAAGTAATTGTGTTGCTTCTTTCGGTGTAACCTGTCCTTCCCCCTGTAAAGCAGTAGCCACTTGTGCCTGTAGTACAGGTGCTTGAGCATCTACTAATACTAAAAGCTCCCAGACATCCTTCGCTTCTTTATCTTCGCCTAGCAGCTTCTGTACTAATTTTTGAAGCTGTTCAGAATCAATGCCTAATGCATCCATTAAATTCTCAAGATTGAGCATTTCATCAATAGAGACAGCTTTATCATCTTCACCAATTTGAAGCATTAACAGACCATCATCATGTGGAATATCTAGTAAGTCAAGTACTTCCTCAATTGATTCAGCATTTAGAACAGCTGCTAATTGAGCAATCTCTCCGGTTGCTGTTGATTGTGTAGGCTGAGATGTTTGATTTGAAGCAGACATAATTTGTCCAAAAACTGATCCAAATGCAGATAGATTGTCATTTTTTGATCCTCCGCTAGCTTTAACATCAGTGCCACCATTTGTAGCAGTAGCTGCTGTTTTCGGTGGTATTGCTTTAGATATCATTTGCATCATTGCTACATCCATCTTTTTCACCTCCTTTCATGTGTTTTATTGTTTAGCCATCATTTCTGTATATTTCGCAGCATTCTCAGGACTCATTTTTTCAAAAATAGCTGCTAATTTATCTGGCTTTAAATTTGTTAAGATACGAAGCGCCTCAGCATCACTCATTTTGATTAACACTGGAGCGGCAGCTTTAGGTGACATTTTATCGAATGTTACTAAAATATCATTAAAATCTCGCTTTGCATCGCTTTGTTCTCTATTTAGTTTTTCAATTTCAAATTGGAGCTGTTCTTTTTCTGTCAATAATTTTTCTTTTTCGGTCGTTGTAGTATCCAATTTCTTTTGTAACTGTGAAATTTCCGCTTCTTTTTCTTGTATTTCAGCTTGTAAATTTACAAGTTTTGAATCATTGTTAACGACTGCATCTTTTGCCTGTTGCTCTTCTGAAGGAACAAATGGCAAGCTTTCAAAAGCTTTCTTTCCTAAATCAAAGACATTCGTATTCATTAACGTTGCTACAACAAGTAAAACAGCTACCACAAACATAATAGGTATGACAAACCAGGTGAAAAATTTTCGAAAGCCTCCTGATTTACGCTTCGGTTGTTGCTCTGCTAATTCCACTGAAAGTCGATTTTCCTTTTTCGCCATGAAATCACCTGATTTCTCTCTTGTTATACGTAAGGGTTGAAATTTCATCTAAGAAAATGCCTTCAATCCGATCTTGCTCTTGCTGAAATAACTTAAAATCCTTTTCTCGCATTTTTTCAAATTTACGTACTTCCAAGTTTTTTTCTAATAGTTTTTCTTCGTACCAATTCATTTTTGAACGTGCTTGCACAACCTTCTGCTGTACATCAGTAATTGTTTTTTCTAGGCTATCAATAAATCTTGCATAATGATGAATTTCCTCTATAGATGAGCCAACAGCCAAACGCTCTTGTTGAAAATCAATTAAATCCTCTTTCTTTTTTAGCAGTTCATACAGCTTAGTTGCTATTTCTTCAAAAGAACGAACAGATTCTTTATAAGCTATTTCAGTTTCATTTTTTTCTTGTTCACGAATGGTTAACACTTTTTCAAAACGATATATATAATTCACCATTTATTTCCCACCACCGTTCGATAATGTAATTAACTCATTCATACTTT
Source organism: Lysinibacillus sp. NPDC047702 (assembly GCF_050272555.1). Taxonomy (NCBI): domain Bacteria; kingdom Bacillati; phylum Bacillota; class Bacilli; order Caryophanales; family Bacillaceae; genus Lysinibacillus; species Lysinibacillus sp. NPDC047702. The sequence goes on from NZ_JBNNMG010000007.1 coordinate 131,183, forward strand.
CAATAAGCGTCACTTTATCTAAATAACCTTGCTTAAGATAAGCTGTAATTAGAGGCTCATAATATATAGCTTCATCAATTTCTTTGGATGTACCACGTTTATATGCACCGATATTGATTAAATCCTCTGATTTGTCATATGTATAATATAGCTCTCTTAATCGTTCTGCTGCCTTTTTATGCTCTGGCTCTGCCACATGATTCATCAAACGACTGACGCTTTTTAATACATTGATGGCTGGATATTGACCTTTATTGGCAAGGTTACGATCAAGAACAATATGACCATCTAAAATCCCTCGTACAGTATCTGCAATCGGTTCGTTCATATCATCCCCATCTACTAATACTGTATAGAAGGCCGTAATAGAACCATTTTCATTCGTTCCTGTACGTTCTAACAGTTTAGGTAAAATGGCAAACACTGATGGCGTATAGCCTTTTTGAGCTGGTGGTTCACCAGTAGCAAGACCTATTTCACGCTGTGCCATCGCAACACGAGTGACAGAGTCCATCATCAGCATGACATTTAAACCACGGTTTCTAAAATACTCTGCAATGGCGGTTGCGGTAAAAGCGCCTTTAATACGCATGAGAGCGGGTTGATCAGAAGTGGCAGCAACAACAATTGAACGTTTTAAACCTTCGGACCCTAAATCACGTTCTATAAACTCACGTACTTCGCGACCACGTTCTCCGATTAGTGCAATAACATTTAAATCAGCCTGTGTATTTCGTGCAATCATGCCGAGCAAGGTACTTTTCCCCACACCAGAACCGGCAAAAATACCAACACGTTGACCATTCCCGACTGTCAGCATACCATCTATTGCCTTTACCCCCACTTCAAGCCTTTCATCTATCGGTGGACGTGTCAAAGGATTTGGCGGATCCTGCTCGGTTGGAACTGTTAATAATCCCTTTGGCAACACTGTTCCATCAATAGGATTCCCCATCGAATCTAGTACTTTACCGATTAGCTCGGGACCTACTTTAACTTCAAGTGGCGCCCCTGTTCCTTCAACTAAGCATCCAATTGAAATTTCTCGCAGAGAGGTAAAAGGCATTAGGACAACTATTTCATCCTTAAAACCAACCACCTCTGCTAGTATAATTTGATGACCATTTTTTGAAGTTTCCACATGAATTTTACAAACATCGCCAATGGAACTATCTGGACCTTGGGACTCAATCATTAAGCCGACAACTCGAGTAACCCTACCAAACTTTTTAAAGGTTGATATATGAGGAATTTGTTCGATTAATTGAGCCGTTTTCATCTAGATCATTCCTTACTTTCTAATATTTCATAGAGTTTTAATCTTAATTCATTCAATTGCTCATCAATGCTGACAACAATTCGGCCATGATTTGTTTCAATAAAGCAATCCGTTTCATTTTCTAAGTCTTCATTAACAAAAATCATGAATGGGACATCGGTTGGAAACATTTCAGCTAATTCATCACGATTTGCAGTAATTAATGCATAGTAGGTTGGTGATACATAAATTTTTATTTCTTTCATTTCTCTTGCTTCTTTAAGTCCTCTGCGAACGATAGAAACAAATAGTTCATTTTCACGCTCCAAGGATGCATCAATAATTCGATCTGCTGCTGTTAAGCCCAGCTCTAATATGACTGCCTCTTGATCCTCAATATATTTTCGTGCATTTTCCTTAGCATGTACGATGACCTCGTTGGCAGTTTGGAGAGAGTGTAGCATCGCTTCATTCGCCTTGTTTGTCCCATCCTCATATCCTTGGCCAAATCCTTCATCATAAGCCTCTTGCACACGATTAGGGCGTTCTTCTTCCCAGTTACGCTTAAGATGCTCAATTTCCTGAAAGAACATTTGCTTCTCCTGTTCAAAAGCATCACGTTCTGTCTGCAATCCGGCTCTCGCTTCTGTCAATATACGTTCTCGCTCTTCAAGTATTTCTTCAATCGTAATTTGTTTTTGTAATGGTGTTTCTTCCCCTTCAATTTCGGGTATTTCAAACATATCACGAATTTTTATTGTTTTAACATTATCGCCATTGGGCTCTGTATAGATAGAACGGATGATTCTAGACAATGACGTCATCTCCTCCACCACGTGCAATAATAATCTCACCAGCATCCTCTAAGCGACGAATCACTGCAACAATTCGAGATTGTGCTTCCTCTACATCACGTAAGCGTACAGGTCCCATAATTTCCATTTCTTCTTTGAAAGTTTCAGCCATACGTTGTGACATATTGCGGAAAATAATGTCCTTCACTTCCTCACTTGAAACTTTCATGGATAGTAATAAGTCTTCATTTTCACAATCACGAATAACACGCTGAATCGAACGGTTGTCGAGTGTAACAATATCCTCGAATACAAACATGCGTTTTTTGATTTCCTCTGCAAGCTCTGGATCTTGAATTTCGAGTGCATCCAGAATCGTTTTTTCTGTTTGTCGATCTACCCCGTTTAATACTTCAACGACTGCATCAATACCACCAGTTTCTGTGTAATCTTGTGTAACTGTTGATGATAATTTACGCTCTAATACAGACTCAATTTCGCTAATTACTTCTGGAGAAGTGGATTCCATCATTGCTATACGTTTAGCAATATCTGCCTGCACCTCTTGTGGAAGTGAAGATAAAATAACACCTGCTTGCCCTGCTTCTAAGTAAGATAGAATGAGGGCAATCGTTTGTGGATGTTCATTTTGAATAAAGTTAAAGATTTGCGATGGGTCAGCTCTACGTGCAAAATCGAAAGGTCGCACTTGTAAAGAGGATGTTAAACGATTAATAATCGTTTGTGCTTGTTCAAGACCAAGTGCTTTCTCCAATACTGTTTTTGCATAGCCAATACCGCCTTGTGTAATATAATCTTGCGCAAGAGCAATATTATGAAATTCCTCTATAATCTCCTCTTTAACGTTTGCTTCTACCTTTTTAACACTTGAAATTTCTAATGTTAAGCGTTCAATCTCTTCCTCTGTTAAATGTTTATAGACAGAAGCTGAAACCTCAGGCCCCAACGAAATTAACAAGAGAGCGGCCTTTTGTTTTCCGGTTAATTCCTTATCTTTCTTGGACACAGCCGAACCTCCTAGTTAGTCTTCAGCAATCCAACTACGCAGTAACTTTGCAAAATCGTCTGGCTTTTCTTTTGCCATTTTTTCAAGCTGCTTACGACGCATTGTAGCTTCCGTTTCAATTTCTTCATTTATATCATCAATCATTAGCTCTTCTTGTTCTTCTAGGATGCTAAGTTCCTCTTCTTCCTTCGCACGTTTACGTGAGCGGATAATGAAGAATGCCAGCAATAGTATTACAGCCAATAAGATACCGCCAATGACCCAAACCCACCATGGAATAACAGGCGTTTCTTCAGCAACATCTGCAACTTTACCATTTAATGGTTGTACTGAAACAGCTACTTTTTCATTGATCTGCTCTTGTGTAAGCTCGGCTGCAACATCCTTTGAAATTGTTGTACGAACAATAGTACTTAAAATTTTCTCTATATCTTCTCGAACCCCATCAGGTAATGAAGCTGCATCAGTTGCTGTTGGCGGCTCTACAATTACTTGGATACCAATATCTTGAATTTTATAAGGTGCCTCTTGAATATCTTTACGGATACGGTTTACGTCATTATTAATCGTTTCTTCTGTACGTTCATATTCCCCGTTACCCATCGCACCTTCATTATAAGTTGTGAAGTTATCAGTTGTTGTTTCTGCTTCAGGTGTACCAGCTGCTGCTGCTCCAGTACCAGTATATTGCTCTGTAATGCGTTGTGCACTAATAGCAATACCTTCCATATTCTCTTCATCAACTGGCGAAACTAGGTTTTCTTCACGATTTTCTTTTTTGAAATCAATGTCTGTTGTTACAGAAACAATTACTTTATCTTGCCCCATCAGTGTACCAAGCATATTTTGCACTTGACGTTGCAGGTCACGCTCCACCAATTTCTTTGCCTGTAATTGACCTTCAGCTGTTGTTGTGGAAGCCCCATCAGCAGTTGCAGCATTTAAATCAAAGTACTCAGAAAATTGGTTGGAGATTACAATATTATCGGTGCTTAAGTTTGGAATACTTTTTGCTACTAAATTATACATTGTTGAAATTTGCTGCTCTGTAAATTTATAACCAGGATCAGTATTCAAGACAATAGATGCAGTAGCTTCTTCTAAATTAGCATCTTTTACAAAAACCCCCTTTTCAGGGACGTTTATCATCACTTTCGCATCTTTTACACCTTCAAGATTTTTAATGAGCTTAGCAATTTCTGTTTCAGTTGCTGCTTTTTTTAATAGATTAAACTCATTATCTGTCATACCAAATCCAGAGCTGTTTGCAAATGAATAATCAATTGTACCTGTTTGTGGATATCCCTCTGAAGCTAATTGTACTAATAGGGAATCCACTTGTTCCTCTGGGACTAAAATGGATGTTCCACCTGGGGCAATTTCATATTTGACCCCTTGAGAATCTAAAGCTTCCTTCACTTGTCCAATTTCTCTTGTCGATAAATCTTTATAGAGAGGCACATATGTAGTCTTTGTAGCAATAATTGTAATAATAGCCGCTAGTGCTATTACTACAACGACGGATCCAATCATTAAAATTTTCTGTTTTTTACTACGACTTGTCCAAAATTGGCTGGTGTCGTTTTTTATTTTCGTCAATCGTTCATTCATTATGAATCCTCCGGTTATAGTGAATAACCTAACCATCAATAATTCGCGAAAACAGTGATAACCCCATAAACAAGCTTTTTGGGGTTATAACCTTTATCGAACTGTTTAACTATTCGATAAAGCTAGACACTCATTCGCATTATTTCTTGGTAAGCTTCAATCACCTTATTGCGAACTTCAATTGTTGCATTTAATGTAATGCTTGCTTTTTGTGATGCAATCATCACATCATGCAGTTCTACATTCCCACCAGTAATTAGCTTTTGTGTAAAATTATCAGAAGTAATTTGCTGATCATTCACTTTTGCTATTGCTTCTTTTAAAGAGTTCGCAAAGTTTTGCTGTGCTTCATAAGGTGTCGTCTGGAGTTTATTTGTTTGATTTACAACCTGAGTTGGTGTCATTAGTGAAACGGACGAAATTGTCATTATGTATCTTCCTTTCTTCTTAGTTATTTACCAATCTCTAAAGCCTTTGTCAGCATAGATTTATTTGCATTGAATACAGTTACGTTTGCCTCATAAGAACGAGTAGCTGACATTAAATCTACCATTTCTCTTAATGGATCCACATTTGGCATGTTTACATAGCCATCTGCGTTTGCATCTGGATGAGTTGGATCATACACAAGTTTGAAAGGTGTTTCTCTATCTTCTTTTATTTGTGTTACTTTTACGCCGTTACCTACACCACTTTTTGCATTTTTCCCAAGAGCCACATTAAAGAATTTTGAAAACTGTCCCTCTTGAGCAGTAAATGTTACTGACTTACGGCGGTAGGGCTCCCACTCTCCATTTACTTGTCTAGCACGCGTAGTATCCATATTGGTCATATTTGAAGAAATGACATCCATTCGTAAACGCTGTGCTGTTAAAGCTGAGGCAGTGGTATTCATTCCATAAAAAATAGACATTTATTACTTACCTCCTTTTATAACAGTATTTAATGTATTTAATTTACCATTAACACGATCAATTAAAGCATTATAATAAATTTGATTCTCTGCCAATTTCGCCTGTTCAGCATCCATATCAACGCCATTACCATTATTTCGATATCGTAAGCCATCAATATTATTCACACCAGGTGTAGATTGTCGAATCGAAAAATCATAATGTCTACTATCGGTACGATATGCTGAAATTGATATTTGTTTTTCTGTCTCTAGCATATCCTTAAAGCTTACATTTTTCGCCTTATAATTCGGCGTATCAACATTCGCAATGTTATTGGCAATTGTTTTATGATTTAAAGTTGCATAGGAAAGTCCGTTTTCCAGGCTACTAATAGTTCCTCCAAATAAGTTCAAAACCATTCACCTCATTTTATTTCAATCTATGTACTTCTTAATTTATCCAATAATACAATTGTAATTAAGATGATACGTAGTGTCTATTGTCTTTTGTCATTTTTTAATAGTAGATACGCCCTATTTTTTCTCATGATTAACCGGAACAAAACTCCCGAACCCCTTGAGCCATCTGCTTTCATAGAGTTTCAAGTTGCTTCTAGTTATTTTACACTATTTCGACAGTGTTTATGGTTTTAGTATTGAATATTTCCTTTTTTTTGCTTTTTTGCCGTTGACTCAAAACCAAATTCCAAGTCCATTTTTACTATTTCAATCAAAAAATATTATGGTTTAAACCGCTTAGTTGCTATATGACAAATAAATTAAGATCAGCCTTTATTTTTATACTATTAGTAACAGAAAAGTGTCAATGTTATGAAGGCATATATTGCCTTTAGCAAAAATTAAGCAGTTGATTTTCATTCCTCAGAGGCATTCCTATAGCACCTGATAAGCCACAGCAAATCAAAATTCATCCACATTTTAAAGGTATAAACCATTCACAAAGATTTCCTTGATCATTGATAATTATTTACCCACTAGTTAGCATAAATCTTTGCTATATTTCTTAAAATTTCAAAAAAGGTATCTGGAAAAACTAGTCCAGATACCTTTTGCAGTTCCTAAAAAAACGCTAGGAAATTTTAACTTATTTCATTTTAATTTCTGCTAATGCATTTAAAAACTTATCGTTGAGCACTTTAATATAAGTACCTTTCATCCCAAGAGAGCGCGATTCGATAACACCTGCAGATTCTAGTTTACGTAATGCGTTTACGATCACTGAACGTGTAATCCCCACTCGGTCTGCAATTTTTGAAGCCACTAGTAGCCCTTCGTTACCATCAAGTTCTTCGAAGATATGTTCAATGGCTTCTAGCTCGCTGTAAGAAAGTGAATTAATAGCCATTTGTACAACCGCTCTGCTACGAGCTTCTTCTTCAATTTCTTCAGATTTCTCACGTAAAATTTCCATACCAACTACTGTTGCACCATACTCAGCTAAAATTAAATCATCATCCTCAAATTGTGCAGATAAACGAGCAAGGATTAATGTTCCTAGACGTTCTCCACCACCAACGATTGGCACAATAGTTGTTAGTGCATTTTGGAATAACTCTTTGTTTTCTACTGGGAAAGCAGTATGCTCGTTATTAATATCTAGATTTGATGATGTTTCTGAAATTGTAAACAAGCTATGTGTATACTCCTCAGGGAATTGACGCTCTTCAAACATCTTTTTCATTCGCTCATTTTCAATTTGCTGATGGATGGAAATACCTAATAGCTTTCCTTTACGGCTCACAATATATACATTACTGTCTATAATATCTCCTAGCGTATCAGCCATTTCCTTAAAGTTTACCGGTTTACCAGCAGATGCTTGGAGCATTGAGTTAATTTTACGCGTTTTTCCTAATAAATTCATTATATGTTCCTCCTATAAATGGTCCAAAGAGTATTTTCTTACTATTCTAAAGGTTTTTACAACTGAATGATACTATTCAGCTTTATCTTACAATATAAACTGTGACAAATCTTTGTTTTTTACTATGCCCGCCAGTTTTTGATCGACATATGCAGCAGAGATTGGAATATTTGCAGGTGCAATTTCTGATGCCTCAAACGATAATTCTTCTAACAAGCGCTCTAAAATCGTATGCAAACGTCGTGCTCCAATATTATCCGTTTCTTGATTTACCTCAGTTGCAATTTCGGCAATACGTTCAATGGCATCTTCTGTAAAGTTAATCTCCACACCTTCCGTTTCCAATAATGCCTTATATTGTAAAATAAGTGATTGATCTGGCTCTCGCAAAATACGCACAAAATCTTGCTTTGTTAATTTTTCAAGTTCTACCCGAATCGGAAAACGACCCTGTAGTTCAGGAATTAAATCTGATGGCTTTGACATATGGAATGCTCCTGCAGCAACAAAAAGCATATAGTCCGTTTTTACAGCACCATACTTCGTTGTAACTGTAGATCCCTCAACGATTGGCAAAATATCACGTTGTACACCTTCTCGTGATACATTCGCAGAAGAGTTACCTTCCTTACTAGCAATTTTATCGATCTCATCAATAAAGATAATACCTGATTGCTCAGCTCTTACTATGGCTTCTTGTGCAACTTCATCTGCATCAATGAGCTTGTTCGCTTCCTCAATTGTTAAAATACGTCGTGCATCCTTCACTTGGACTCTGCGTTTTTTCGTTTTTTTAGGCATCAAGCTAGATAACATATCTTGCATACCACTATTAGCAGACATATCCATACCCGTTCCTTGTAATGCATCAAAAATAGAAGGATTTTGTTCTGTTACTTCAACAGTAATCCACTCGTTTTCTAATTTACCATTACGTAAATCTATCGCAATTTGTGCGCGCTTTGAACGCACCTCAGTCTCTTCCGATGAGTTTTCATCAGTTGACTGCTGATCTTTACCACCAAACAGCATTTCGAAAGGATTTTGCATTGATTGTTTTTTTCGCAAGGAAGGAACCAATAATTTAACGATTGCCTCATTCGCTAATTCTTCCGCTTGCTCTTTTACAGACTCCATCATCTCTTCTTTTACAAGACGATGTGAAGCTTCTACAACATCACGTACCATAGACTCTACGTCACGTCCAACATAGCCTACCTCTGTAAATTTTGTTGCTTCCACTTTGACAAATGGTGCATTCGTTAACTTTGCAATTCTTCTAGCAATTTCTGTTTTTCCGACACCTGTAGGCCCTATCATCAAGATATTTTTCGGAATAACCTCTGCCTTCATGTCATCATTTAACAGTGAGCGACGATAACGATTACGCAAGGCGATAGCAACTGCTCGCTTTGCTTCATTTTGTCCTACAATATAACGGTCCAGATGCTCAGTAATCTGTCTTGGCGTTAAATTATTTTGCGTCATTAGTTCAGCGCCTCCACGATAATATTATGATTTGTAAATACACATATTTCAGCAGCGGTTTCTAGTGCCGCTTCGGCAATTTCACGAGCAGACATTGTTTCGCCTGCATATTTTTTCAGCGCTCGGCCAGCAGATAATGCATAGTTTCCACCAGAACCAATCGCTAATATACCATCATCAGGTTCAATAACTTCTCCCGTACCAGAAACAAGAAGAAGAGTATTTTTATCCATTACAAGGAGCATTGCCTCCAATTGACGCAGCATTTTATCACCACGCCATTGCTTTGCAACTTCTACAGCTGCACGTTGTAAATTACCATTGTATTCATTTAACTTTCCTTCAAACATTTCAAAAAGTGTGAAGGCATCGGCAACTGATCCAGCAAAACCAGCAAGGACTTGCTCATTAAACAGACGTCTGACCTTCCTTGCTGTACCTTTCATCACAACTGCATTCCCTAAGGTCACTTGGCCATCACCAGCCATTGCGCAGCCTCCGTTATGATGAACTGCAAATATCGTTGTCGCATGAATTTGTCCCATTCGTCTTCCTCCTTAGCTCTATTATGCCCTTGGATGAGCATTCATATATGTTTGACGAAGATGCTCTTTCGTTACATGTGTGTAAACCTGTGTAGAAGATAAATGTGCGTGACCTAATAATTCCTGCACCGTACGTAAATCTGCGCCATTATTCAATAAATGTGTAGCAAAAGTATGACGAAGCATATGTGGATATATTTTCGTATGGAGTGAGGCCTTGTCAATCATTTCTGTTAAAATATGACGTACCCCTCTTGGAGTAAGTTCCCCACCACGCATGTTGACAAACAATTGCTGATGACTTGTTTTTTTCATCAATCGTAGACGAGCTTGCTCTATGTAATCCTGCATCGCTAAACTCGCAAATTGACCGAATGGAATAATACGCTCTTTTCGTCCTTTTCCCATTACCCGAATAATTGAATAATGAAAATCTACATCCTTCACTTGAATTGAAGTAAGCTCACTGACACGAATTCCTGTCGCATATAACAGCTCTAATATAGCCATATTTCTGATTGATTTCAAATCATCACCAGTATTTGCTTGAAATAGCTGCATCAATTCCTCTTCGTAGAAAAAACTTGGTAAGCGTGCTTCTTTTTTCGGATGATAAAGTGAACGAAATGCTCCATCATCTAAGCCGAACTGTCTATTTAGAAAACGAAAAAAGGAGCGTATTGAAGAAATCTTTCTTGATACTGAAGATCTTGCTCTTTTTTCATCATACAACTTTGTTACATAAAGACGTGCATGTATATACTCAACACTAGCTAAATCATTAACACCCTCTGTCTGTAAGAAGGTTAAAAAATCTAGTAGGTCTGATTGATATTCTCGCACCGTATGAACAGAGAAGTTCTTTTCTACTTGGATGTAAAGCATGAACTGTTCAAGTGCATCTTGGGACGAAACTAACATGAAAAGATTCACCACCAATGATTTATTAATAATCTTCTCAAATGACGAACACTTACAATTTAATTGGATAAGCTTATCAGTACCGTATCGTTAATAAACATACATACTGACACTATACCTATCTACATAATATAGCAAGTAAAAATGGTTATATTTTGAGAAAATCTCCATACAAAATAATAAAATACGTGTAAATCAGCATTTTGTCTACAAAAAACAAAAGCCTCTAAGAGTATAACAACTATTAGAGGCTTATTGCAATTAAATTGTTTGTGAATTCACAAAATTACGAATTGTGCTTATTGCACGGTTTGCATGCATCTCAGCACGCTCTGGTTTGGAACGACGGCCCGGTGGTAATTCAGGGAAAATTCCAAAGTTAACATTCATTGGCTGGAAGTTTTTCGATTGTGCTTCTGTTATATAACGCGCCATACTTCCTAATGCCGTTTCGAATGGGAAAATAATTGGTTCCTGTCCTAATACTAAACGAGCTGCATTAATACCAGCAATTAATCCGCTTCCAGCTGACTCAACATACCCTTCAACACCTGTCATTTGACCTGCAAAGAAAATATTCTTTTGCTCACGAAGTTGATAGGTTTTCTCAAGTACTTTTGGTGAAATAATAAAGGTATTTCTATGCATCACACCATAACGAACGATTTCCACGTTTTCTAACCCTGGAATTAGCTGTAGTACTTCTTTCTGTGGTCCCCATTTTAAATGTGTTTGGAAGCCAACAATATTATAAAGAGTGCCCGCGGCATCGTCTTGGCGTAATTGGACAACAGCATATGGGCGCTTTCCTGTCTTCGGATCTTCAAGACCTACTGGTTTCATCGGTCCAAATAACATTGTTTTCTCCCCACGAGTTGCCATTACTTCAATTGGCATACAGCCCTCAAAGTAAATTTCCTTTTCAAATTCTTTCAATGGGACAACTTCTGCTTCAATCAATGCTTGGCGAAAACGATCAAATTCTTCCTTTGTCATAGGACAGTTTAGATAGGCTGCTTCCCCTTTATCATAACGAGATTTTAAATATACTTTTTCCATATCTATACTATCTTTTTCGATGATAGGTGCTGCTGCATCATAAAAATATAGATAATCAAGTCCTGTTAAGCCTTGAATTTTTTCAGCTAGGGCTTTCGAAGTTAAAGGACCTGTTGCAATAACTGTTATACCTTCTGGAATTTCTGTGACCTCTTCATGAATAACCTCCACAAGCGGATGGTTTTTCACAGTCTCTGTCACATATCCAGCAAATTCGTGACGGTCTACTGCTAATGCGCCTCCAGCAGGTACTGAACATTGGTCTGCTGCCTTTAAGATAACAGAATCTAGCATACGCATTTCTTCTTTTATAACGCCTACAGCATTTGTTAATCCATTCGCACGCAAAGAATTTGAACATACAAGCTCTGCAAATTTATCAGTATGGTGAGCTGGTGTTTGCTTTACGGGACGCATTTCATAAAGTTTAACTTTCACACCACGTTTAGCAATTTGCCAAGCTGCTTCACTTCCTGCAAGACCTGCACCTATTACATTTACTACTTGTTCCGTCATGTTCTTACCATCTTTCTATCATTGAGTTGGTGCTTCTTCATAGTCACATTTCGTACACTGAATTTGTACACCTTTTTTAATTTTTTTCTCTACTAATAATGCACTACATTTTGGACATGGTCTACTAATTGGCTTGTCCCATGAAACAAATTCACATTCAGGGTACTGATTACAGCCATAGAATAAACGCTTTGTTTTACTTTTACGTTCTACGATCTCGCCCGTTTCGCACGAAGGACATTTTACACCAATAGGCTTCATTATCGCTTTTGTATTACGACAATCTGGGAAGTTTGAACATGCCATAAATTTCCCATATCGCCCTAGCTTAAATACCATTGGAGAACCACAAAGCTCACAATCCTCTCCTGCCGGCTCATCTTTTATTACGACCTTTTCCATCGCCTCATCAGCATATTTTACATGAACCTCGAAGTCTGTATAAAACTCTTCTACAACATTTTTCCATTGACGACTACCTTCTTCAATATCATCTAAATCTTGCTCCATTTGTGCTGTGAATTCGATGTTTATGATATCAGGGAAAAATTCTAGTACGAGTTGGTGTACAATTTCTCCTAGCTCTGTTGGCATAAATCGTTTTGCATCTAACACGACATAGCCACGGCGCTGAATTGTATCGAGGGTCGGTGCATATGTGGACGGGCGCCCTATACCTAGCTCTTCCATTGTTTTTACAAGACGCGCCTCTGAATAACGTGGTGGTGGCTGAGTAAAATGTTGCTTTGGCTCGATTTCAAGAGATTTTACTTGATCGCCAACTTCCATTTCAGGTAGAAGCTTTGTTGTTTCCTCTGTTTGATCATCAGTGCCCTCAATATATAGCTTCATAAAGCCTGCAAATTTAACTTGTGAGCCGTTTGCACGGAATAAAATATCGCCATTTTGAAGGTCTACAGCAACTGTATCAAGAATAGCTGGTGCCATCTGGCTAGCGATAAAGCGCTCCCAAATTAAACGATATAAGCGTAATTGATCACGGCTAAGTACTGCTTTTAATTCTTCTGGAGATCGCATCGTGCTAGTTGGACGAATCGCCTCATGGGCATCCTGTGCATTTGATGCTTTTTTTGCCTGCTTCGTATCTGTTGAAATGTATTCTTTGCCATATTTCGATTCAATGTATGCATTCGCTTCCGCTTTTGCAGTATCTGAAATACGAGTTGAATCAGTACGCATATAGGTAATTAAACCGACTGTTCCCTCTTTTTTACCAATATCAATACCTTCATATAATTGTTGCGCTAGCATCATTGTCTTCTTCGCACGGAAATTTAACTTACGTGCCGCTTCTTGCTGTAAAGAGGAAGTTGTAAAGGCTGGTGCTGCATTACGTTTACGTTCTTTTTTAGAAACATTAACAACAGTAAAATCTGTACCCTTTACATCTTTTAAAACAGCCTTTACTTGTTCTTCATTTGTTAATTTTATTTTGTCTTTGCCATTACCATAGTAAAGTGCATCAAACGTTTTTTTGCCTTTTTCAAAAGAGCCCTCAATTGTCCAATATTCTTCAGGTTGGAAGTTTTTAATTTCATTTTCACGGTCAATAATCATGCGCAGTGCTACAGATTGTACGCGTCCTGCTGATAATCCCTTTTTAACCTTTTTCCAAAGAATTGGACTAATGTTATAGCCAACAAGTCTGTCCAATATACGTCTTGTTTGCTGTGCATCTACTAGATCCATATTAATTGGACGTGGATTTTTAAAAGATTCTAGAATTGCATCTTTTGTTATTTCGTTAAACACAACACGACAATCAGAATGAATATCAATATTTAACGCAGTCGCAAGGTGCCAAGCAATCGCTTCTCCCTCACGGTCTGGATCGGCCGCTAGATAAACTTTCTTCACTTTTTTTGCTGCAGTCTTTAATTCCTGTAAAACAGGTCCTTTACCGCGAATAGTAATATATTTAGGCTCAAAGTTATTTTCAGCACTAACGCCCATCTGGCTACGTGGTAAGTCACGAACATGCCCGATTGATGCTTTTACTTTATATTTTTTTCCTAAATAACGTTCAATTGTTTTTGCTTTTGCTGGTGATTCTACAATCACTAAATAATCCGCCATCTATGTCTCCCCCTTAGCGAGGTCTATTGCTAATTTTTTAAGTTACCTGTTGCAAAATGTATAACAGATTTTAAGATAATGCAACTTTTTTTCAATTTTTGTTAGAAAAGAGCGTAAGTGATGCAACGATTTCATGTCCATTACATACTGGAATAGCTCCTTCTACAAGTAATCTATTCGTCCCTTTTGATTGCTCAGCATCAATTGGACCTGGCACTACGAATACATCTTTTCCTTGCTCTAGTGCGCATTCTGTCGTAATAAGCGTTCCACTTCTTAATGAAGCCTCTGTGACAACTAATGCTTGGGATAAACCGCTAATGATACGGTTACGCATAGGAAAATGCCATTTCTCTGGCTTCATGTAAGGCGGATACTCTGTGACTAATAAATGATGCTCCGCTATACTCTCTGCTAGGGCTTTGTTTTCCATTGGGTATATATAATTAAAACCATGGCCAAGTACTGCAATTGTCTGCCCGCCAACTTTTATTGTTGCCTCATGAGCCATTGTATCTGCACCTTTTGCAAGCCCACTCACTACCGTATACCCGTGTTCAACGAGAGGCGGGACAATTAAGTCCATCGCGGTTTTTGTATAAGCTGTAGCCTTTCTAGAACCTATTATTGCTACTTGTTTTCCTTTCATTAATTGCAAATACCGACCTTTCACATACAATACAGTAGGTGGACTGGAGATTTCAAATAATTGCGCTGGATAAAAAGGATGATGAAAAGGTATGGGGAAAATATGGGAACGTTCATAGGCCTCTTCAAACGACCATGTCATAATTTGTCGAAAACTTCGAGAAATTTGCAAGGCTTTGTGCGATGATATTTGCAATGCATTTGCGATCTCATTGGGGGCTGCTTCTTCAAAATAACTTAATAGATCTACTGGAGACAGTAATTGCTGAAGTTTTTGAAGTGGTAACGGGTAAACATAATGCAAAGCTAGTAATCTTTGTGTATCGACTGAAAAGATCATTTAAAAACCTCCTTTTAAATAGAAGAAAGATAAATGACCGCAATCTTTATTTTCATCACATAATCAATAAGAATATTACTACTAGTTATGCTCGCACTTTTATATCGGACAAGCAGGAGAAGTACTTTAATCTATGTCCATTTAAAGTAAAGAAAAAGATGTAGCCACAATGTGCTACATCTTCCATTTTAATGGGTTTTACACTTTTCGTATAGCCCTTTTTCTTTAATTACCTTAATAAGCGTTTCACCAATTACAGATGGTGTTTCAGCTACTTCAATACCAGCCGCATTCATAGCCTTAATTTTTTCAGCTGCTGTTCCTTTACCACCAGAAATAATAGCACCAGCATGACCCATACGTTTTCCTGGAGGTGCTGTTTGTCCACCAATAAAGCCAATGACAGGTTTCGTCATATTTGCTTTAATCCATTCAGCAGCTTCCTCTTCAGCAGTACCACCGATTTCCCCAATCATAACAACTGCATATGTTTCTGGGTCATTATTGAAAGCTTCTAATACATCGATAAAGTTTGTACCATTGACAGGGTCTCCACCAATACCTACAGCCGTAGTTTGACCTATACCCTCTTGTGTTAATTGATGAACTGCCTCATATGTTAATGTTCCAGAGCGGGAAACCACTCCTACATGTCCTTTTGTATGAATATAGCCAGGCATGATACCAATTTTACATTCATCTGCTGTAATAACACCTGGACAGTTTGGTCCTACTAGGCGAGTTTTTTTACCTTCCATATAACGTTTAACTTTTACCATATCAAGGACAGGTATATGTTCCGTTATACAGATTGTTAATTCTAATTCAGCATCTACAGCTTCTAGAATTGCATCTGCTGCAAATGGAGCAGGCACATAAATAACTGATGTAGTTGCACCTGTTACAGCTACTGCTTCTGCTACTGTATTGAATACAGGTACTCCCTCGATTTCAAGACCACCTTTACCTGGTGTTACACCTGCTACGATTTTAGTGCCGTACTCAAGCATTTGTTTTGTATGGAAAAGCGCCGTTTCGCCTGTAATCCCTTGTACAATTACCTTCGTATCTTTATTAATAAATACAGCCATTATTCTCCCTGCCTTCCTTAGCCTACTAGTCCCACAATTTTTTGTGCACCGTCAGCCATCGAATCCGCTGCAACGATGTTTAAACCAGATGCATTTAAAATTTCTTTTCCAAGTTCTACATTTGTACCTTCTAAACGTACAACTAAAGGCACAGCTAGGCCAATTTCTTTAGCAGCTGTTACCACACCTTCAGCGATAATGTTACATTTCATAATTCCGCCAAAAATGTTTACGAAAATGCCTTTTACATGTGGATCAGAAAGGATAATTTTGAAAGCCTCTGTAACTTTTTCAGCTGTTGCACCGCCACCTACATCAAGGAAGTTAGCGGGACTTCCGCCATAATAGCTAATTGTGTCCATTGTAGCCATAGCAAGACCCGCACCATTAACCATGCAGCCAATGTTGCCATCTAGTGAAATATAGCTAAGGTCATATTTGGATGCTTCGATTTCCTTTGCATCCTCTTCATCAAAGTCGCGTAATTCGACAATATCTTTATGACGATATAATGCATTGGCATCAAAATTGAATTTAGCATCTAGTGCCACTACATCGCCTTGTCCAGTGACAACAAGCGGATTGATTTCAACAATTGATGCATCTTTGTCGATAAATGCTTGATATAAGCCTAACATTAATTTAACAGCTTTCCCTACAAGGTTTGCTGGTATATTCATATTAAACGCCATACGACGTGCTTGGAAACTTGTTAATCCAACAACAGGATCTACTACTTCTTTGAAGATTTTTTCCGGATTTGTTTCCGCTACTTCTTCAATATCCATACCGCCTTCTTCTGATCCCATCATTGTAACACGGGATGTTGCGCGGTCTAATACTAAACTTAAATAGTACTCTTTTTGAATATCAGAACCCTCTTCAATATATAAGCGTTTTACTTCTTTTCCTTCTGGACCTGTTTGATGAGTCACTAAAATTTTACCTAGTAATTCCTTTGCGTACGTACGCACCTCGTCAAGGTTTTTAGCGATTTTTACACCGCCTGCTTTACCGCGTCCACCTGCATGAATTTGCGCCTTGACTACAGTTACATTAGAGCCAAGTTCCTTCGCTACTTTCACTGCCTCATCAGGGGAAAAAGCAACTTTTCCATTTGGTACAGCTACACCATACTTTCTCAGAATCTCTTTCCCTTGATATTCATGGATATTCATAATACATCCTCCCATCAAACATTTGCATAAAATTGTTTTACTAACATAATCTATTCTAACGAAAGATTCTGATAAAGTCTACACTTTGTCTTTTGTTCGAATTTTCTCTCTTATTATGACACTTTTTTCTACTTCGTGTACTAAAACAGATTTTTCAAACTATCAGAATTCTTTATCTTTTCTATTTTTTTGTCCATGTTGTTGATCTAAATGATAAATAAATGCAAAAACTTCAGCGACAGCTTGGTACAATTCTTCAGGAATCGACTCATTTAAATCCAATTGCCCAAGTAATTGAACAAGGTTTGGATCCTCATAAATCGGCACATTGTGCTCATTTGCTCGTGCTAAAATATTTTCTGCTATTTTCCCTTTTCCTTTTGCAACGACTTTTGGACTTTCAAATTGACCTAGCTTATATGTGAGCGCGATAGCCTCTTTTCGAGTAAATTTTTCTTCACTCATACGCGGAAATCCACTCCATTATGTTCCTCCTGCTGTTCTACTACAGCAGTTATTTTTTCAGGTTTGGCTTTTTCAAATTCTTTAATAAATACTCCTGATAGTTGATATTTTTTTTCTGCCAAGCCAATTTTTAATGCTGCTTTTAACGGTTCTGCAAGTGGAACAATGTCATGATTTTCATTAAATACTGTCACTGTAACGACACGATTTTGAACCTGCATATCAATTACAGTTTCTTTCATTGATTCCATTTGTAAATAAAATAAAATACGCGCATAATTGGCATCAATTTTCCCATCTTCCTTCATACGTCCATTCCATTGTAGTGTTGCATCCATCTTTCTGCCGAAAAATTCAAGTGGTACTTGCATAATAAGCTGATGTTGGTGACCATTCTCTCCTGATACAAGCTGCATGCCATTCATACGTGTCATTAACATTTCTGCAGCTTCCTTCAGCTGAGGTGTAATTTGTGCATCCTGCAAGAGTGTATGAAGCTGAGGTTTTAATTGATGTGCAATCATTTGTAAATCCGCAGATTTATTATTAAGCGCTGCCTCGTAGCTAATACCTAGATTCTTCAATACCGTTTTAAGAGCGTGCTCCATCGCTTTATTATCCATTGAATTTTGTACCTGTGCATCTGCTTGTGTAACCATTTGCTGAATCAAAGATTGTGGGGAATCTATGCTACTTTTCATAAGATTTCTCATCCATGCCTCATTTTGTAGTGGAGTTGCCGCATCATTTTTTAATAATGATAATAAATGATCCTTTACTGAAAGAGCATTACTATCTTGTGTGAATAAACGCTCTGAAGCATTTTGTGCAAATGCTTTCATGAGTTGTTCCTGCATCTGCTTCGCAAAAATCTCAAATGTTTGTTTAGTAGCTGGTATTTGGTTTAGTCTATCGATTAATTGATTAATTTGCTGTTTTTGATCATCCGTTAATAGGCTTTGGTTGGCCGTCCACGATTTAAGTTGATTGATGAGCTGATTTTTATCTTCAGGGCTTGTCGTTAGAATTGTTTGAATAACTTGCCCAGCCTGTTGAGGTTGAATTGGTTGAACTGACTTGGCATTGTTAAGATTTGACCAATTTTGTAAAGTAGCTTGCTGAGGTATTATCCCTGCTTCTTTTAAAATATTCAAAGCTTGAATTTTTTCACTCATAGAAGCAGCTTCACTCGTTAGTAGTTGAATGGACTTAGCTAGTACTAAACCACCTGTTTCTACTTCAAAAGGCTTCGCAATTGCCTGTATTTGTTGCATTAGATTTTGCCTTAGACTTTCTGGTAAAGATGTATCTTTTGCTAAAAGTTGAGTAAAGTTTTCCATAACGGAATTCATACCTGCTGTTTTTTGCCCACTAATGAGTGCCTGAAAAACTTCATTCGTCATCGGCATTTTTAGCTCTACCATTTTTTGAATAGCTTGTAGAGCATCCATTTTAGTAATGCCCTCAGGTAAAGCCTTTAACCACATTTCAGCCTGCATCAGCTGCTCTTTTGAAATCGGTAACTCCGCCTTCATAAAATGAGCAAGAAGCTGTTGCATTTCAGCTGTCTTTGGTAAATTCATTGATTCAAGCAATTGATTGATTTGTTGACTAGCAGAAGCCGTTTGTCCCATAGGACCTGTAACCACTTTTAGTTCCGTTTGGGGGCTTGTACCTGTCACTTGAAAGAAATGTGCGTCACCTGCTTTTAATGGCGCTTCAAGCTTAGCAATAAACTTTTGTTGACCAACTTGGATCTCTGCCATTTGATCTGGATATAGCTGTTTAACTGTCCCATGAAATAATTGACCCTGTTTCATCGCTAATGGTTGATTCGTTGATAGCGCCTGTGTTTGAGTTTGTGCCGCAATCGGATTAAATGATGTAGATGTCATATCATTACCCCTTCATCATAGATTTTATCGGTTCAAAACTTGCTCGATGGTGAATAGTCGGTCCATACTTAGCCAGTGCCTCTAAATGCTGTTTTGTGCCATAGCCTACATGCTGCTCAAAGCCATACTGTGGAAATTCTTGTGCAAGCTGTTCCATGTATTCGTCACGCGCCGTTTTCGCCAAAATAGAGGCGGCAGCAATCGCTAAGCTTTGTGCATCACCTTTAATAATTGACTGCTGAGGCAAATTGATTGGCAGTGTCATTGCATCTGCTATAACAAAATTCGGTTTTATTTTTAGTGTCTCTATACTTGCGACCATTGATTGTTTCGTAGCCTCATAAATATTGATGTCATCGATTACTTTTGCATTTTGAAAATGTATGCTATAGCTTATTGCATGCTCTTTTACTAACTTACTCATTTTTTCTCTTGTCTCTTTCGACAGTTGTTTAGAATCATTTAAGCCTAGCAATGCCTGACAATTTTCAGGTAGAATGACGGCTGCAGTGACGACAGGACCTGCTAATGGACCTCGCCCAGCTTCGTCTATACCTGCAACTAACTGGCCAAATTGTGCGTCAAATGCAATTTTCACATCATGCTCCCGTTGTAATTGCTGCTTTTTTTCCATGCGCTTTAAAAACTGCTGCCACGCTTTTTGCACGCCTGCTCGCCCATCTTGCTGCACAGTATCCATCCAAGGTTCATGCGCTGTAGCGGCTTTTAAAGCAATTGTAATTTCTTTTATTGTTTGCATATAGTATTACCTCATCTCTCTTATGTATATCGGCTTGTTTATTTAATTATATAACAAAATAAAGATAGGGCTTGTAAGGAAAGAAATGCATTTCCCTACAGCCCTTTTATAAAATTATATGTCGTTGATAGCATTTTATTGTTGCATAATCCGATGTAAAAATGCTGCGAACTGTGCACGTGTCACCACCTCATTCGGTCGGAACTTGCCATTATCTCCGAGCGCAATCCCTTCACGCTCTAACACCGCAATATAGCCTGCACTCCAATGCTGACTATCTACATCAGTAAATGAACTTGCGCCTTCTGGTGTTAATCCTAGTACACCAACAAGCACCTTCGCAAGCTGTGCACGCGTCATCTTTTCTGTTGGTAGGAAGGCCCCATTTGTACCATCAATAATTCCTGCCTGTTGCAACGTAATAATAGCATCGTAGTAAGGATGTGTTGAAGAAACATCAGAGAAATTATATACTGCTCGTACTGGTTCAAATGGAAAGGCTCTTGTCAATAAAGCCGCTACGTGCATGCGGCTAATCGGTGCATTCGGACGGAAAGTGCCATCCTCATATCCTTGAATAATGCCTAGTGTGGCTAGTTCCTCAACCATCTCCTTCGCCCAATGATGTGACAGATCACCGTATGTTACTACTGGCTTTGGCAGTTGGGGTTCTTGTGGTTCTTGTGGTTTTTCTGATTCCTTTACTAACAATGCCGTCCATTTCGCATAAAGCGCTATATTCTCACGAACAAGCATCTCTTTCTCCCACGGCTTTGTAAACTCTGCATCCTGATACCAGCCGTCAAAACGGAAGCCTTCTCTTGCTGGAACTGGTAATTGGCTTATCTTGGTATTGTAAGCAATTTCGATTGGCGCTAGTGTTGTGCCACCATTTGTATGCAGTGTAATTTTTACAGGTGCTGGGGATAAATTATTATCGTTTGATGATGTAGTGCCACTACCTGAAGTTTGTGGGTTTGCTAATTTTACCTGAACCTTTGCCACACTACTTGTTGCAGTGGCTATCTTGCTACCTGTTGCACTATTATCCATATTGGTTACTATACTATAGTAGTAAGTCGTTCCCGCTGTATTTGTTGGTACTGCATACATTGGACTTGTCGCTCCATTGATTAACGTACCTTTGCTCGTGCTGTTCGTTGTATTGCTATACCACTGATAGCTTAGGGAGGCTCCTCCACTCGCTGATACATTTATCATAGCACTATCTCCCACATTCACTGTTTTGTCCGTGGGCTGTGTGTCGATTGTTGGCGTGGCTGCATGGATTAACGCATTTACCTCCACCTTTGCCACGCTACTAGTTGCTATGGCTGTCTTGCTACCTGTTGCACTGTTATCCGTATTGGTCACTATGCTATAGTAGTAGGTTGTTCCTGCTGTATTTGTCGATACTGCATACGTTGGACTTGTCGCTCCAGTGATAAGCGTACCTCCACTCGTGCTGTTCGTTGTATTACTATACCACTGATAGCTTAATGAGGCTCCTCCACTCGCCGCTACACTCAATGTCATACTATCTCCCACATTCACTGTTTTGTCTATAGGCTGTGTGTCGATCGTTGGCGTGGCTGCGTGGGTTAACGCATTTACCTGCACCTTTGCAACACTACTCGTAGCTGTTGCTGTTTTACTACCGGTTGCACTATTATCCGTATTGGTTACTATGCTATAGTAGTAAGTCGTTCCCTCTGTATTTGTTGATACTGTATACGTCGGACTCGTCGCTCCAGTGATAAGCGTACCTCCACTCGTGCTGTTCGTTGTATTCTGATACCACTGATAGCTTAAAGATGCTCCTCCACTCGCCGCTACACTCAATGTCGCACTCTCTCCCACATTCACTGTTTTGTCTGTAGGCTGTGTGTCGATCGTTGGCGTGGCTGCATGGGTTAACGCATTTACTTGCACCTTAGCCACACTACTCGTAGCTGTTGCTGTTTTACTACCGGTTGCACTATTATCCGTATTGGTTACTATGCTATAGTAGTAAGTCGTTCCCTCTGTATTTGTTGGTACTGCATACATTGGACTTGTCGCCCCATTGATTAACGTACCTCCACTCGTGCTGTTCGTTGTATTGCTATACCACTGATAGCTTAGAGATGCTCCTCCACTCGCCGCTACACTCAATGTCGCACTCTCTCCCACATTCACTGTTTTGTCTATAGGCTGTGTGTCGATCGTTGGTGTGGCTGCATGGGTTAACGCATTTACTTGCACCTTTGCCACACTACTCGTAGTTGTTGCTGTTTTACTACCTGTTGCACTATTATCCGTATTGGTTACTATACTATAGTAGTAAGTCGTTCCTGCTGTATTTGTTGATACTGCATACATTGGACTTGTCGCTCCATTGATTAACGTACCTCCACTCGTGCTGTTCGTTGTATTGCTATACCACTGATAGCTTAATGAGGCTCCTCCACTCGCCGCTACACTCAATGTCGCACTCTCTCCCACATTTACCGTTTTGTCCGTGGGCTGTGTATCGATATTTGGCGTGGCTGCGTGGGTTAACGCATTTACCTGCACCTTTGCCACACTACTCGTAGTTGTTGCTGTTTTACTACCTGTTGCACTATTATCCGTATTGGTTACTATACTATAGTAGTAGGTCGTTCCCACTATATTTGTTGGTACTGCATACGTCGGACTCGTCGCTCCAGTGATAAGCGTACCTCCACTCGTGCTGTTCGTTGTATTCTGATACCACTGATAGCTTAAAGATGCTCCTCCACTCGCCGCTACACTCAATGTCGCACTCTCTCCCACATTCACTGTTTTGTCTATAGGCTGTGTGTCGATCGTTGGCGTGGCTGCATGGGTTAACGCATTTACTTGCACCTTTGCCACACTACTCGTAGTTGTTGCTGTTTTACTACCGGTTGCGTTGTTATCCGTATTGGTTACTATACTATAGTAGTAAGTCGTTCCTGCTGTATTTGTTGATACTGCATACATTGGACTTGTCGCTCCATTGATTAACGTACCTCCACTCGTGCTGTTCGTTGTATTGCTATACCACTGATAGCTTAATGAGGCTCCTCCACTCGCCGCTACACTCAATGTCGTACTATCTCCCATATTTACCGTTTTGTCGGTCGGCTGTATATCAATGCTCGGGGTTTTCGCGTTGGTCAGCTCCACCCATTTTGCATATAACATCACATCAGCACTTCCTATTGCAAAGGTATAATTTTCCAAATAATTCATTCCATTTCCATCTGATGCCGTATTCCAGCCAGAGAACGTGTACCCCGTTTTCGCCAAACCTCCTGTATTCCCTTTCACAGTCACTGCATCGCCTGACATATAACTATTGCTATCTAACGGTACACTTCCTCCCGTGCCTCCATTACTGTTATATGTCATTGTATATCCAGATACAGTTTCCAAAACAAGTTGTGGATACAATGCTGGGGTAAAGGAATTTCTCGACTCATAAATAAACATCACTCCAGGCATAATTTCCTCACTTCTTAGAACGAATGTTACAATTTTATTAGATTGACTTTTTACAAAATCCGTAACATCGAAATTCTTCCAAGTATTTGTAACTAGTGATGTATCTTTTTCATATAGAATTGGATCATTTAATTGTAACGGAACCTTGTTTGGATTTTGTGTATTCCAAGAATTCCAATCACTAACACTTGAACCATAGAGAGATACATGCGGATAGAAAGAATCATTCGGATTCAAATCCTGTACACTCTGAATATGGATTCGAAGTGTTGCTTTCTTAATGTGATCCTGGATATCAGTAAAATTAAATCTAAGTGCAGATTTTTGTATCCCGTACTGAGAGTCAGCTGAGTATCCAACATAGTTCTCTGTCAAATCAGTATACTTTCCTGACTTATCCCATGTTCCGTCCTCAACTGGTGTTTTCGTGACTATTGTTTCAGCCCTTACCTGATTTGTATTTAGCAATTGTAGAACAAGAAAAAACGATACAGTAAGCGCAATAATTCTAGTTATTACTTTCATAGAACACCTTCTCTTAAAATTAAGATTAAATAATTTGAATCAACTCTATTCAAAACCTCAGAGCCATTAAATGTACTCCATTTGTTGTATATCCTGTTGCCTTGTTAGCTATCAAATACTTTGTATATTAACAATACATCAATCGCTAAAGCACTAAAGTTTACTTTAGTCATGTTGTTGAAATACTATTATGTCAATGACATCAAGGTGACAAATTAAAAAGTATAGCTCTTTTTCAAAACGAGGGGTTGATCTCCGTTCCGACTGAGTGCTTTCCTGGGGGCGTCGATAAGCCGCTTCACTCGCGTAGCTCGCTCCAGGGTCTCATCTGTGACGCTGAATCCCCGAGGAGTCACTCAGTCTACACTCCAATCAACCTTTGCTCA